>JACMKG010000444.1 GCA_014380255.1 Prolixibacteraceae bacterium
ATTGCAGGAGTCAGCAACGGCAATCCTCAATCATTCGATCCTTTCCAGGCCAACTATGTCAACCTTTTCTACGGAAAGGCGATGATCGTCGTGGGTGCCGGAACTGATAAAGGAAATGTCAGCATAAGCGCCTCCTCGGGTAACCTGCAAAAAGATACCAAACAAATAAAAATAGACTAACCTCATATTCACGATCAATGAAATACATGAAAATATCTGTCATCCTCTCAGGCCTCTATCTCTTATGCTTTGGAGGATTAACTGCTTACTCACAATCGACCAATACGCTGTGGTACAATCAGGCGGCACAGTATTTTGAAGAATCCCTGGTATTGGGCAACGGGCGCATGGGCGCTTCGGTCTTTGGGGGTGTTACTTCGGATAAGATTCTGCTGAACGATATCACCCTTTGGTCGGGCGAGCCGGTTAAAGCAGACAGCTGGCCCAATGCTTATAAAGACCTGCCGGCGGTAAGAGAAGCTCTTAAGAATGAGGATTATCCCCTGGCCGAGAAGCTGAACCGTAAGCTTCAGGGGAATAATTCACAGTCGTATGCTCCACTGGGTACCCTATTTCTGAATTTCAAGCATCAGGCTGAGGCTAAGACCTATTACCGGGAGCTGAATATTGCCAATGCCATTTCCAAAGTGGAATATGAGGTTGACGGGGTAAAGTTTACCCGGGAGTATTTTATATCCTATCCCGACCAGGTGATGGTTATCAAGCTTACCAGCAGTAAAAAAGGGGCACTTGATTTCAACCTTCAGTTTACCAGTCCGATGAAATACCAGGTATCTACGGCCAGGGAAATGCTCGCGGTCAATGGACGTGCTCATATTGGCAGTGATAGCAAGGGGCCTGTCTTTGATGACAATAGGGGAACCCGGTTTACCACGATGGTCCGGATAAAAAATACCGGGGGAAAGCTTACCACTACCGACAGCACCCTGGTGCTCAATGGGGGTACGGAGGCCATTGTCTATGTGGCGATAGCTACCAGCTTCAACGGCTTTGATAAAGACCCTTCCCGGGACGGTGTGAACGATGCAAGGCTTGCAGGCGAGCAATTGGATAAGGCAACTCAAAAGTCTTTTAAATCGCTTAAAAATGCCCATATGGAAGACTATCAGAAATATTTCAACAGGGTGAGCTTAAGCCTGGGTAAGACGGATGCTCCCGACCTGCCTACCAACGAACGCCTGTTGCGCTATGCCGAGGGGAAAGAAGATAAGAACCTGGAAGTGCTCTATTTTCAGTTTGGAAGGTACCTTCTGATCAGCAGTTCACGCACACCGGGTGTACCGGCTAACCTGCAGGGATTGTGGAACCCGTATGTCAACCCACCATGGAGAAGTAATTACACGATGAACATCAACGTGGAGGAAAACTACTGGCTGGCTGAAAATACCAACCTGTCGGAAATGCATGCCCCGTTGCTTGGCTTTATAAAGAATCTCTCCGAGACCGGAAAAGTGACTGCCCGCACCTTTTACGGTGTCAATGGCTGGGCAGCCTGTCATAACAGCGATATATGGGCTATGAGCAACCCGGTGGGCAATGGCAATGATGAGCCTATGTGGGCTTGCTGGAACATGAGCGGCGCCTGGCTGAGCACCCACCTGTGGGAACATTATCAGTATACCGGGGATAAGGACTTCCTGAAAAACAAGGCCTATGAACTGATGAAAGGGGCGTCTCTGTTCTGTTTGGAATGGATGGTAGAGGATAAGGATGGCAAGCTGATCACTTCTCCTTCCACTTCCCCTGAAAACAAATATGTAACCCCTCAGGGTTTCCATGGCGCTACCCTGTATGGTGGAACGGCTGATATGGCTATGATCCGTGCCTGCCTGCAGCATACAGTTGACGCTTCCAAAGTGCTGGATGTGGATGCTGATTTCCGGCAAAGGCTAGAAAGTGCCCTTGCCCGCATGCTTCCTTACAGGATCGGCAAAAAGGGAAATCTGCAGGAATGGTACTATGACTGGGAAGATGAAGACCCCAAACATCGTCACCAGTCGCATCTGTTTGGCCTGTACCCAGGTCATGATATTTCACCATATACCACCCCAGAGCTGGCCAAGGCCTGCCGTACGACCTTGGAGATTAAGGGTGATGAGACCACCGGATGGTCTAAAGGATGGCGTATCAACCTGTGGGCCCGTCTGCTGGATGGCAACCATGCTTACCAGATGTACCGTACCCTGTTAAAGTATGTAGACCCTGACGGGGCAAAAAAGACTCAGTATCACGGGGGCGGAGGTACCTATCCCAACCTGTTCGATGCACATCCCCCTTTCCAGATTGATGGCAACTTCGGTGGCGCGGCCGCTGTGGCTGAAATGCTGCTGCAGTCAACTGACAAGGAAATACGCCTTTTGCCAGCCCTTCCCGATGCATGGGACAATGGTTCAGTCAAAGGAATTTGTGCCCGTGGAGGCTTCGAAATAGCCATGCAATGGGATAATAAGACATTGAAGAAAGTTACCGTGTACTCCAGAAATGGAGGGACTACCAATTTGATTTGCGGCGATAAGCAAAAAAACATCACTTTATCCAAAGACAAGCATATGGAAATAGAGTGGTAGGAATATGATAATACTGAGAGTCTTACTTAGTGAGACTCTCAGTATTCTATTTACTTTATCCAAGAATCATTTTGGCATTCTTGTTAACTGGAATAAAAACTGAATCATTCATATCCTCCTGTTTAACGATGATGAACCCTGGGTTTTATTCACTTGTGTAAATCAAATTCAGCTTTTCTATTAATGCTTTGTACATCTCGGGTCTTCTCTTCGTAAGTGTCTTTACCGCTTCATCTCTGACTAAATTATGATTTTCCCAGGTATTACAGGGGTTTAAATAATCCCATTTCGGTGAACCACTGGAATCCGTAAAATAATTGGGTCTTGCTTCAGGAAAGGGTTTTGTAAATTTGCCTGCCCAACTACTTAGGGTAGGATCATCGAATTCATGATTAGGGTCTATCATAAACAAAACGGAGGGAGTGTCCCCAACTCTAAAATACTGGGCCCAACTTTCATTTTTCACCACATCCTTGATATGTTTCCCCATACTACCATACGTTGAAAGCTTATCAAACATTATTTTTGGTTCCTCTCCAACAAACATACCCGAATAGGTCCAGTTGATCTCAAGCCACCACATATTATTGAATTGAGGGTTGTTGTAAATAACATTTCTTCCATGACCATTCCAATTAAGTTGCTCACAGGGTTTTGATTTACCCCAATCTGCAGGCAAATATTTTATATCTTCCTCGAGCATTAATCCCGTTCCAATGGTAATTAATCTTATCTTACCGGAATATTCAGGGTGAGCTAATAGTATTTTACCAAAACTCTCCATACTCCCCCAAACAAGAACATATAAGGGACTGGTTGCATTCGATACTGAGGACTCGAATAGTTTAAAAGATTCATCCATATTAGTTGCAACTAGTTTCCTAAGATTATCAGGTGCCGGATAATTTTTTTCTCTCAATGAAAATTTCTCATAATCTAAGTTATAGGCATCCATCACCATATCGCAGGCCTCTTTACCTCTTGCATTCCATCTCTCAGGAACAATTCCTTCTATTTTCAATTCATTGGCATACCATAACAAATGAATCAATGATTGACGATCATCAGGATCTCCCGAGTCAATATTAATATCCGTGAAAATAAATACCCGGGGGATATTCTTCGCTGTGGATGAAACCCAAAAAATAAGACATAATCCAATTAGCAAAAGGATTTTATTCATAATTGCATTTTTGTAAGATGTATAATTCGTGTAAAAAAATGTTTGCAAACGTGTGTGCCCCGCATAAGCAGTAGCGCAAACTTGTTGTAAGCTGTTGAAAAAGTTTAAAAATACAAATAAACTTTACAGATGGTTACAGCAAAAAGTGTAATTTTTCCAAGAGGTTTTTTTGATCATCACTGTCACCCGGGAATGTTTGGGTAAAAAAGGGTACTTGGCTTTGCTAACATATGACGGGAAAATTGCTCCATCCCGATGGTGTGAGATGCGCACTCCGTCAGCTAACTAGTGGCGGATTCGTCTACTCGATTAGCTGTATTTTTCTATATACCATCGATTGCTTCTTTGCCAGGATTGGAGAATTCACCAACAGCTCCCGGCTATTGTTTTGCTGGTGAAAAACATCCCTAAGGCGAATTATAATTAGTTCTTTCTATCTGTTAATCAGCCGCTAATTTGTTCAGTAATCGATGAAAAAAACCTGGTGCAATACGAGAGGCTCCTTTCAGCACCTTCGCCTGACCAATTATTGTTTCGTAGTAATTGTTTTTTATGGCCTTAAGCGTTCCTTCCGCGACCACTGAGGGGGAAACTCCTCGTTCTGACTGCTTGCGTGCCTTTGCTTCGCGGTGGAGTTCTGTTTTTACAATAGGCGGGGCAATCTCGAATACATGAACATTTGTTTTGGCTAACTGAGAACGCAATGAAATTGAAAAAGAATGAAGTCCCGCTTTGGTTGCACAATAGACCGGTACAATTTTCAGCGGGATAAAGGCTAAGCCAGAGGTTATATTGACGATGGCGCACTCTTTCTTCTGCTGCAAGAAATGTGGAATAAAAAGTGCAGACATGTGAATGCTTGCGGTTAAATTTATTTCAATTTCACTTTCTTCATCATTCAAGGTAGGGGCACCTGCCAGAAAATTAATTTCTTTCTGGATTCCGGCATTGTTGAAGAGCATGTTGATATGGGGAAATTCCCCGGTTGCCCAGTGGTATAAATCTTCGCGTTCTGATTTCTTTGCAATATCACAGACACGTGTGTGAAGTTGTGGATATTTCTGCTTCGCTTCAAGCAATTTGTTTTCTCGCCGACCACAGATAAGTACCTCATTTCCGGCTTTGATAAAAGTTTCCGCTATCGCAAAGCCAATGCCTGCGCTCCCTCCGGTGATAAGAATAATATTTTTAGTAGTTTCCATGTCTTTAATATAATAACACTTTGTCTATGGAAATGTTTCGCTTTGTTAACAGATATTCCTGATTGCTTTCAATTTTTTGATGATAGAAGAAGTCTTCTTAGGTCATAGCTGTGTTTATGGCAATAATCACAGCTAACGTTGGAAGCTACACCCAGAACCGGATTGCGGTCCCGAATCCTGGGATTAATCCGGTAAGCTGCCTAAGCGAAAAGATACATACCGAAGACCACCCCGAGTACTCGGGGCCGACTGTGCGGGTAGCTGATGTTGCAGCAGTTTTCTTCCAGGGTTGCTCCCTTATTTAAGTAGAATTCCTCTGTCCACACTTTCGTTTATTAAATTCTCGGCATAGTTCCAAATAGTCCCTGAACCGTTTTTAATTGCTTTTTTCTTGTCATAAACCTTTTGATAGGGCACGTTAAATTCTTTCCAGGTCCCACCGTTATTTGACGTGTTTTGCAGTAATGGTTCAAACCTGTCCATTGATTTGGCAAATTTTGCCTCATCTGTAATTTCTTCTTCAAATTCTTTCCATAGCGCAATGAATTCTTCGGCCTGTTCTGCTGGTAAAAGTCCAAAAATTCTTTTTGCCGCAATCAGTTCTTCCTCTGTGTTGGTGTGGTTTTTTGTAGAATCGTAAATAAAAATGTCGCCTGCATCAATTTCTACAATATCATGGATTAAAACCATTTTCAATACTTTAAGCACATCAATTGGTTTGTCCGCATGTTCTGCCAATACAATAGTCATCATTGCTAAATGCCAGCTGTGCTCTGCGTCATTTTCCGGACGGTCGCTATTGAATAATTTGGTCTTACGTTGAATGTATTTGATCTTGTCAATTTCTTTTATGAATGCTATTTGTTTTAATAATTGGTCAGTCTGCATGATTCAATATGTTTTTAATAATTTGATTGTTAATTTGATGTATGTTTTAATTGCTGCCAATGATGGTCGCTATGCACACGATCAGATTGCAGGCCATTTCCTCTCAGGCCATTAAGCGATCCATGCAAAAGATACATCCTGAAATCTATTACCGCCCACATTTGCGGGCTACTGATGTTGGGAGCCGCCATTTATTTCCATTTTTTCAATTCACAATTGGTACTGCTCCCTCCGCATTTTATTTTTGCAACAGGTCTTTAGATATCAAATCGTTAATATCTGGATGGCGGTGTCTTTAGGTATTTCGCAACAAAAATACATCTTAATTGCATTTCAAAACTAATCGATGCACAATTTGCAACACTTGAATGATTATTTCGTTGCATAATGTCTTTTAGGCTTGCAAGTCAGCTACCTACTGGCGGGGCAGTATACTCGATTATGCGCTGCTTTTATTGTCTTTATTGATGTCATTATTTAGTTGGTCAACCATTTTTAAACTAAATTTCTTTGTCCAGGGTTTTCTAAAATGTCTGATGCTGTTTGATTACCGAGCTGTTCGGCTAATCCGATCAGAAGTCCTTCCGTTCCACGAATGTAGCAAAGCCGGTAAATGTTCTCATAATTAACCACTTCTCCAACGACTTCAGCACCATGCTTCGCAAGTCTGGGTAACAATTCGTCCAGATTATCAACCCTAAACATGATACGGAGATAGCCAAGAGAGTTCACCGGAGCAGTCCTGTGGTCTGCTATGGTATGTGGAGTGAAAAATTGTGAAAGTTCAAGTCGGCAGTGTCCGTCTGGGGTAACCATCATAGCAACCTCTACCGACTGATCTCCAAGTCCTGTGACTCGTCCTGCCCATTCACCTTCAACCATCGCTCGTCCTTCAAGTTTCAGTCCTATTTCTGTGAAAAAGGATATGGCATTATCGAGCGATTCTACAACGATACCCACATTGTTCATCTCCATTAATTTACTTTTTGTCATAGTCTTATTTACTTTTGAAGTTTTATTTAATAAGCTTATGTAAGGTACCTTGGTCCTATAATTGCGCATTATAATTACGTTCCAGTGCTTTTAATAGTCTTGGAATGTCTTCGAGTGCGATTCGTGCAACTGCATAGAATACGCTAATTCAATCGTAGAGTTTGCCAAAAGCTGCTCATTGCAAATAAGCAGCCTTTTTTGGTTATTATTTTTTGATTATTTTTTGCTGATAGCTTTGGTTTTTGGTAGTTACTTTTATCAAATAAATACCGTCAGAGAATGAAGATAAGTCTATTTTTGATTCCTTTTCTTCTGTTGATTTTAATGCCGCTAATTTCAATTGTCCCCAACTATTAAATACTTCAATAAGATATTCTTGTTCATGATATTCCTCCAAATAAATTTTCAACAACCCTGACGTAGGATTTGGGTAAACCATCAGTTTCTGATCCTTGGTCATCGGATCTGTTCCTGTCGGAATTTTAACCGTTACTGTTACCTCGTCAACTGGTGAATCTAAAGTTCCATCGCTTACAACAAGTGAAAAGGTGTAATTGGTGTTGGCAATAACTTTCGGGGCAGTAAAGGTGGGATTAACGGTTGTCTCCGAAGATAATGTTATTCCGGCTGGTGCGATCCATTTGAATGTCAATATATCTTTATCGGGATCGGTAGAAGCGGACCCATCGAGAGTATAAAGGCTATTCTCATTTATAAACTGATCGGTTCCGGCATTCGCTGTTGGAGCATTGTTTGGAGTTACTGTGACTATCACCTCGTCCGCAGGTGAATCGAGGGATCCATCGCTTACAATTAAACTGAATGTGTAGTTTGTAGTGGTAACAACATCTGGAGCTGTAAAAGTTGGCTTGGAAACTGATGTTTCGTTCAAAGTAATACCAGTTGGAGCTGTCCATTTATAAGTCAAGGCAAAGCCTTCGGCATCAGCAGAACTAGTCCCATCCAGGGTTGCCATTTTTCCTCCGTGTATTGTTTGATCAGTTCCTGCATTGGCAACCGGGGCCTGGTTTGGCATTTCAACAATTGTCTCAAAATCCTTCCATTGGTCGGCCACTGAATAAAGTGGCTTTGCCCCACACGGGACATACAATATACAGGTTTTTATATTAACCCCGCTGAAAACAAAAGGAGAATGAGTTAAATCAACAGGTACATTGGAATAGGCTGTAATCGAATTTAGTCCTTCACATCCCATAAAAGCTCCACTTCCAATGGAAATAACCGACGATGGAATTTCTATTGATGTTAAGTTTCTGCAATATTGGAATAAACCTATCCCAATAGAGGTAACAGACGAAGGAATATTGATCGATTTCAAACCATAACAATACCCAAAGGCTGTCGGATCAATTGTGGTAACCGAGGAAGGAATGGTGATACTGGTCAATTTATCACATTGCGCAAATGCATCTTCTTTGATCGTTTGTACCGATGAAGGAATGGTATAGCTCCCTGTTTTTAGGCCGGGAAATTTCATCAGCGTTGTCTTATCTTTATTGAACAGTATTCCTTCCTGAGAGAAGTAGTTGGAATTAGTAGCTTCTACATTTATCAAACCTTTACAAAAATAAAATGCCTGATCTTTAATCAACGTAACTGATGCAGGTATTTCGAAGCTATTTATACTGGTGCATCTGCCAAATGCAAAAGATCCAATTGAGTTAAGTGTTTGGGGAAATGTTATAGCTTTAAGAGAATATTTTCCATCACTTGGGTTTGTCGTAAAAAAAGCATAACTAGGGATCTCATTAGCAGGATATGTCACACTATTATTTTCCATTACTGTTCCCTCAGTTCCAATATATTCCTTAATAATCACATCACTCAAATTTATCTCAGTTAACGCTGGCATGTCATCGCGCATGGTTCTAAAATCGCGGGCATCGATGGTACCGATAAGTGTAAGGTCTGTTGTTGTAGATAATTGATTTGAAAGGATGGATTTTAGATTCCCCGCAGTAACATGGACATTACCGTATTGCAATACTTCTATAGCTTGTGATGCTAATCCAGTGGTCGATATGGTAACAATTGCTTTACGAATGGATGTGGTTGGGTTTGCTGTCGCGGCTAAAGTAATTGTATTCGCATGGTTGGACCCGGTTACCGGGGTAATCGTCAACCATGCTTGATCAGAAGAAGCTGACCAGTCTTCACTGGAAGATATATTAACGACCGCTGACCCACCATTCTTCCGAATGCTTACCGAAGTGTTAGAAAGAAATATTCCGGATTGTTCAATTTCAACAATATTTCTGAAATTATTCCATTGAGTGCTCGCTGCATAAAGTGATGTTGTGGCATGTGGAATATATAATTTACAAGTTGATGTAGTAAAATCGTTGAAAGTATATAAGGCTGAACTCAAATCAACTGGCGATACAGAATGAACATATAAGGAACTTAACCCGGTACAATTAAAAGAAAAATTTCCAATGCTTTTTACTCCGGAAGGAACAATGATCGTGGAAATATTATCGCAATGATAAAATGCCTCATCACTAACTGTTGTAACTGTTGATGGGATGGTGTAAGTTCCGGCTTTCCAAACAGGACAGCTTATTAATTTTGTTTGGGTTTTATTGAAAAATACTCCATCCAGGGCTGAATAATTCGGGTTTTTATCGTCGATACTCAGTAGACCACTACAATTGGAAAAAGGCCTCAGTCCAATGGAAGTTACGGTTGAAGGAATGTTTAAGGAAGTTAATGCAGTACAATTTCTAAATGCACCTTCTTTGATGGATGTTACTGACGAAGGAATTTGTATGGAAGTCAATTCGGTACAATGGTCGAAAGCATAAAGTCCAATAGAAGTAACCGTTGAAGGTATCGTATAGCTCCCTTTTTTTGATACAGGACATTGTATTAATTCCGACTGACTTTTATCGAATAATATCCCTTCTAAGCTTGAATATTTTTGATTGTTTTGATCAACATGTAACGGCCCATTAAACCTATTGAATGCCCATTCTGCGATAAATGTAACTGACGCAGGTATCGTAAATTTGGTCGTACAATTACATTCGGAGAAAGCGTTGCCTCCAATGGAAGTAACACCATTAGGAACCCCTTCTATCGTTAAGTTCTTACAACCCGCAAAAGCATTATCATCAATGGAAGTAATTAAAGGGGGGAAGACAATTGATTTTAAACTAGTTTTACCATGGGTTAACTCAACCGATCTAAAGGCAAATCTTGGAATTCCATTTGCTGAATAGGTATACTTTTGAGAGATCGGTCCATCAGAACCTGAATATTCAACAATCACAACGTCACTCAAATCTATATCAGCTAATGCAGGCATCTCATCGCGCATGGTTTTAAAATCGCGGGCATCGATGGTGCCACTTAAGGTTAAGTTGGTAATGGTTGATAATTGGCTTGATAATACAGTTTTCAAGTTTCCGGCAGTGACTTCATATTTACCGTATTGCGTTACTGTAATGGTTTGTGAAGCCGACCCAGGAGCAGATATGGTGACATTTGCAGTACGGTTATTCGTAGTTGTATTGGCAAAAGCACCGAAGGTAATGGTAGTACTGTCAATAGTTCCCATGGCAGGGGCGATGGCGAGCCATGATTGATCTGATATAGGTTTCCAGTCTTTACTTGAATTTATTTTTATTTTGGCTGTACCACCTTTAATTCCTATGCCAACGGTTTTGGTCGATAGCAAAAATCCATCGTAACCATCAGGTAAACTGTTTGGTGCTATCTTTATGATAGCAGATTGAAGTTCAGAAAATGTATTATACCCAGGATTTAAATTCCCAAGATAAAAATAGCCATCATAACTACCTCCCCAACCCCAATTGAAATGGAAAAAGTCATCGTTTTGATATCCATCGCATACAAAAGCATGCACAACTCCATTACAGGGCGCACTGGATCCTTGATACCAAATTGGACGTCCATTGTCTAATTCCGTTTTCAGTAAACTTAACCAAGCGCTTTCTG
>JACMKG010000445.1 GCA_014380255.1 Prolixibacteraceae bacterium
ACTTAACCGCTAGCATCTTATACCGCCTGTGATCGAAGCATTTCTTGCCAGCCGCTAGCAGCCAGCAGCCATGATTTGCTATTTACACTTCCTGTTTAAGTTACCAGTTTTTTAATTCTTGCAACTTGTTCTATTTAAGGCAAAGTTATAAGTATTATGCTTATTATTGAATGAGTGACCACTCTTTTTTTCGCATCTCTTAGCAAATGGAAGCGATAATATCTCAGTGTCCTTTGTGGTAAAGCCTTTTTACCACAAAGGACACTGAGATATTACACAAAAGGAACAAGAAAAATAATCTGTGTGCGAGGGGGTGCTAAAACCCCGCCTGCCGCGGGCAGGAAGTTCAGGATGACGCTTCGAACATCTATATTGTATGCCCGAAGCGATCTGAAATACGCTCGATCGAAGCGTCATCCCGAACTTGTTTCGGGACCCCCTCTGATACTTTTTTTTCTTAAGTATATCAACAATAGCCAAATAATTAAAAAAACAGACAAAACGAAGTTAATGCCTATGCGAATTCTCGGGAAAGGACTGTTTATCCGCTATGGTGGCGGAATGGAGCATTGCGCTGTTCTTTACTTTCCTGTTTCTTTGGTCTTACCTCTACTATATCTTGTCTTTCGTCTTATTTTTCCTGCTTTAGATACCCATTGGTAACTCATTGGTAACCTTTCTGTATCTGTGGTTACAGAAAGGTTACTGATGGGTTACTGATGGGTTACTGATGGTGGCAAAGTACAGGGAATGCCGGACGGATGATCATAGGTTGGTAAATCTTCTTTATGAAGGGAGCGATCTGCACTTTCATGTGTATCTATTTTTGAAACACACGCCCAGTTATGCGGGGTGTGTTTACTTTTAATTTAGTTAAAGTTGTTTATAATCATCCCCCTGTGTGTGTTAATATACCATTGACACGAACGTTTCTAATAGATAAGAGACCCCCAAAAAGGGTTTTTAAGGCAAAGTAATGAGGTTTTGCTCCGTGCTGATTAACAAGGAAATCTCAGAATAATCAGTGCTTCGCAAACATCTTGCTATTAAGTCCTCTCGGCTTGAACCGAACATCAAAATAAATCACCCCATGAGATGAAATCCAGCCCAGGTTAGTATCACCGCTAACGCGGCTTTGTGTGGGTAGTATGCCATTCTACCATACTATGACCGCTAACGCGGCTATCAAGGTGCGTAGCACTGTCATTATGGTAGAACCAAGCTGATAGCACGGCTTTTCAGGTGCGCAGCACTGACAGGAAAGAAGAACATGTGTTTGCTATAAAGTAGGGAATAACTGCTGCTTCTTATGGCTTCAGCACGTATTTGGAATACAGTACCTTGCCACCGTATAGTGACAGCTCATTTTCAGCACGTTCTATCTTCCATCCATAATACTCTTTGTCGTAAATAAAAAGCTTGTCTTTACTTTGTTCGATGGTATAAAGAAGGAAATCCTTTCGTCTACGATCCAAAAACACCCGGATAGTCAAATGATCATCAGACAGGCTGATGATATAATCATCCTCCAGGTTCAGCTCATTTCCAGTCAGGATATACTCTTCTTTGTACCTTCTTTTGTTCAGATAAAAATGCTGATTATCCAACCGATGAATGACATCCCACGTTCTCCTTTTGCCAGAGTAGGTCAATGTGCTGTCTGTTTCGACGATGGCATAATTCATCCTGTTTTTATAGAAGTAAGCGATGCTGTCGGCACCTGCTTCACGGTGATACCGATAACGGGCTTTCCTCTCCGGTGAATTGCTGATCTTTAACGTATCCTTATAAAACAGGTAGCCTGTAACTCCTTTATTTTTCCTGGGATTGTTGATCTTTTGTAGTTCGAAGTTTTTATCTGAAGAAAAATTCAGCAGATCATCTATTCGAAGGCACAGATTTTCATTCAGGTCATAAAACAAGCCATTGCCCAGATCAAAACCAAGCGGATGATATGAGACTTCTTCATTCTTTTTGACCGAATCATTTACATTCTTTTCCTCTGTTTGCCGGATGATATCTATTCTTAGCTCGTTCATTTCACTGGAAGGTTTCAGCATCAACGGATCAAAAGCAACTTTTTCAAGGTTTTTTATCTCTCTTACCTGAAGAGTTGCACAAGAGGTGCATAGTAAACCGATTAAGAGCAAGCAACAGGTTGAATGTTTCATAAACCAGGTATTAATAAAACCAATAAAAGGGGCTGAGTATAGGATGCAATCCGTTCAGCCTTTGCCAATTGCATTCAAAGCTAAAGCATATGTTCATAAATACAAGTGATTTGATTCATTTTATTGTTAAAATCTTTACTAAAGACGAATATTCTGAGAACTGACTCATCAAAAGGAGGCATCTTCGGCTGTTAACGATAACTTAATGTCAACTTACCTAAACTTTTTCTAATAAATTTTGTCTATTTCTAAAAACTGTTTATGTTTGCACTCAATCGAATCAAAGAAACAAGGATGAAATATTCTGCAAGATATAGCGCTCTCAGCACTTCCCATCTCATGGGTTGCAGAATTTCTATGATGTGCTTCATGCCTATGATAATGCGCCGGCCTTCAAGCGGTGTGATGAATCATATCGCCTGAAGGCTGTCCTCCCAATAAACAAGTATCCAATTTTACTATTTAATTTTTGATCATGTCAAATTGTGTCATACGATTTGGCGGAAACAGTTTATCCAATTTACCGGTTCTTGGTGTATTTGCACACCTGCTGAGTAATTGTGACGGCAAAGCCGCCGTAGTCGTTTCCGCTATACCAAGCATACAGAGGTCCATTGAAAATGGCATCGAGTTGTTAATCAGCAATGGGATTACCACCGGTCAGCTGATGCAGCAGATAAACGCTTCGGTGATTGAGTCACTGGGTGTATTTCATGAAACGGCGGCAGATGGCACGCTGCAGGCTGAGCTCAGCGCCCTGGAGAAGCTGTTTAAAGGAATTGAGTTTACGGGAGACTTTTCCTTGCCTCTTAAAGATCAGGTAATCAGTTTCTCGGAGCGCATTACAGCCGCTGTACTACAATTGTTTCTATCGAACAACAAGCTACCTTCCAGCATCCTTTATCCTGAAACACTGGGTTTAACCGTTACCGAAGAATACGGCAATGCCACGATCCTGTTTGAGGAGTCTGGTGCAGTCAATGAAAACCTGGTTGCTGGCATCAATCTTATTCCCGGCTCTTACGGGGTAACTGCCACGGGCCGCATTGCCAGGCTTGGCAAACAGTCGGCTGATTATTCGGCAGCCGGCATCACCTTGCTTGCAGGGGCTGAAAACCTGGAATTGTGGGAACTGGACAGGGAATTCAAGACCTCCGATTCAGACACCATTGCCGATGCCAGCCATATCTCGAGGCTGACCTATGCCGAGGCATCCGAGCTATCCTACTTCAGTGAATTCACCATTCATCCACGCATTGTAGAGCCTTTGATTGAGAGCCATATTCCCATCCATATTTACCGTTTAGCTGACAAGTCGAAGGAACTTACCACCATCATCAATTCAGAGTCTATGGTGACTCCTAACGTGGTAAAAAGCGTGGTACACACCAATCAGATTGCCGTATTAAAACTTAACGGGCCGGGAGTAGGCTTTAAACCCGGTATTCTGGCCAAGGTAACCTCTGCCTTTTATCAATCAGGTATTAATATACGCTCGGTCATTACTTCACAGGTAAGCATAAACATCATTCTGAACAAAAGTGAGATTGCCAGAGCCCGAAAGATCTGCAAAGAGTTACCATTGAGTTCGGTAAGAGAGATCGTGATCGAGGACCAGGTATCACTCATTGCCGTCGTTGGCCACGGCATGCAGCTTCACCACGGCGTATCAGCCAAGTTATTTACAGCCGTAGCCCAGCATAAGATCAATGTGCTGCTAAGTGGTTCAGGAGTATCTGATTTGGTAAGCTATTTAATTGTTGACCAGGCTGACACGCAGAAAGCCATCCGGGAGATTCACAATATATTTTTCGATACAAAAAATTAACCCTTAATATAATGAGTATGACTGAAAAGAAATTGCATTTCGAGACCCTGCAACTACACGCAGGACAACAGGTTGACCCTACTACACAATCAAGGGCAGTGCCAATCTACCAGACTTCTTCGTATGTGTTTAACAACGCTGAGCATGCGGCTAATCTTTTCGCCCTGAAGGAATTCGGCAACATCTACACCCGAATCATGAACCCTACCACCGATGTTTTTGAGCAGCGCATGGCAGCTCTTGAAGGCGGAGTAGCTGCACTGGGTGTTTCATCAGGCCATTCGGCACAGTTCCTGACCCTGACCAACATCATGGGCCTGGGCGACAACTTTGTCAGCTCCCCTTTCCTGTATGGCGGTTCCTATAACCAGTTTACCGTAACCCTTAAGAAACTTGGCATTGAGGCCCGTCTGGCTGAAAACCTTCAGGTTGATTCATTTGAGAAACTGATTGATGATAATACCAAAGCCATATATGTAGAAACGATTGGAAATCCAGGTTATATGATCCCTGATTTCGATGCTTTAAGCGCTTTGGCCAAGAAATATGATATTCCGTTTATCGTTGACAATACCTTTGGAGCAGGCGGTTACCTGATCAGGCCCATCGAGCATGGTGCTGACATCGTGGTTGAATCGGCTACCAAATGGATCGGCGGTCATGGTACCAGCATTGGCGGGGTGATTGTGGATGCAGGAACCTTCAACTGGGGCAATGGTAAATTCCCAGGCTTCACGGAGCCATCAGACGGCTACCACGGGTTGAAATTCTGGGATATTTTCAACTTTAACGGCCCATTCGGAAACATTGCCTTTATCATCAAGGCACGTGTAGAAGGCCTGCGTGATTTTGGTTCATCTCAAAGTCCATTCAACTCATTCCTGTTGCTTCAGGGCCTTGAAACACTTTCGTTGCGCATGGAACGACATATCCAGAACACCGTTGCACTGGCCAAGTGGTTGCAGAACCATCCCAAAGTAGCCACTGTTAATTACCCTGGACTGGAAGGCAACCCAAATTATGAGCTGGCTCAGAAATACTTACCCAAAGGTGCCGGAGGTGTTCTTTCTTTTGAAGTGAAGGGGGACAAGGACAGTGCCAGCAAGGTAGTCGACAGCCTGAAAATGGTAAGCCATTTGGCCAATGTGGGCGATGCCAAGACCTTGATCATTCAACCGGCGGCAACAACCCATTCCCAGTTATCAGAAGTGGCGCAAGTGGCTGCAGGGGTTAACCCATCCGCTTTGCGCGTATCGGTAGGCCTTGAGCATATCGATGATATAATCGCCGATTTCGAGCAGGCCTTAAGCCAAATTGGTTAATTTTGTAATCCTTTTTCCGGAACCTTGGTATAAAGCTGAGGTTCCGGATCAATCTTTTAAAGCTGCTGGCTATTGGCTACTGGCTACTGGCAAGAAGTGCTCTGATCAAGGACAGTGAATACTGATAGGAGCTTGGTTTTGCTAGCGGCTAGCAGTTTGAGTTTATGAATTAAAAATACTGACATCATGCCTATTAATGTTCCAGATCGGTTACCGGCAATCAAGCTGCTCCAGGAGGAGAATATATTTATCATGAACGAGTCGCGTGCCGCGCACCAGGATATTCGTCCCTTGAAGATTCTTGTTGTCAACCTGATGCCTGTCAAGATTACCACTGAAACAGATCTCATCCGTTTGCTTTCGAATACCCCTTTGCAGTTGGAAGTTGAGTTTCTGCGGATGAAAGGCCATAATTCAAAGAACACGCCGGATGTGCACATGAAAGCCTTTTACAAGACTTTCGACCAGCTGAAATCCCACAATTACGATGGGATGATCTTTACAGGAGCCCCTGTTGAGATGCTACCCTTTGAAGACGTGACCTACTGGAAGGAACTGACCGATATCTTTGACTGGTCCAAGAAGCATGTTACCTCTACCCTCTTTATCTGCTGGGCGGCACA
Source organism: Prolixibacteraceae bacterium (assembly GCA_014380255.1). Next base: position 5,945 of record JACMKG010000445.1, read on the forward strand.
GGCTGGCATGTATCATTTCTACGGGGTTCCCAAGTATATCCTTCCGCATAAGATGTTCGGGGTGTTTAAACATCGCAATATAAATAGCCAGCTACCCATATTCAGGGGCTTTGATGATGAGTATTACGTTCCTCATTCACGGCATACTGAAGTATTGGAAGCAGATATTGAAAAGGTAAAGGAATTGAATGTGGTATCTAAATCAGAAGCGTCGGGAGTCAATGTTGTGATGACCAAGGATGGGCGCCAGTTCTTTATCACGGGCCATTCGGAGTATTCGAGGTATACGCTGGATACGGAATACAAGCGCGATGTGAGCAAGAATTTGCCTATTCATGTGCCGGCCAATTACTACCCGGAGAATGACCCTTCGCAGGAGCCGACCATGCGCTGGCGTGGCCATGCCAACCTTTTGATATCCAATTGGCTGAATTACTACGTATACCAGGAGACACCCTACAACCTGGAAGAGCCGATGCCTTTTGATATCGATTTCCAGATATAAGAAATGTTGAATGTTGAATGGTAAATGTTGAATGGATTTAGGGGTAGATTATCGATTGGCGATTTTAACCATATAACAATTTACCATTAGACAATTTACTATTTACTATTTCTGCATTGATCATCGTATTAGCCATTCCGTCTGCAACAACATTATCTCTTTGCACAACACCTTTCGCGGACGGGGTGTCGCCTCGGTATTGCCTTGTTACTAAGGTTAAAATAATCAAAAAGTAAGATTTTCTCTTTTCAAACTTACCGGGTATCATCTGCTCTGAACATGGGATTAGTCATTCCGTCCGCAACTAGGTTATGGCCCTGAGGAAAAATAGGACGCGGACGGTCGGGGGTATCGGGGTTAATGTTTTCTATTGACAGGAATTGCCTACGGCAAAAGGCTTTGCACTTTCAGCCATCTAACATTCAACCATCCAATAATTTACGATTAGACGATTTACTATTTACTATTTCTGCATTGATCATCGTATTAGCCATTCCGTCTGCAACAACATTCTCTCTTTGCACAACACCTTTTGCGGACGGCTTTTCGCATCGTTATTGCCTTGTTACTAAGGTTAAAATGATCAAAAAGTAAGATTTTCTCTTTTCAAACTTACCGGGTATCATCTGATCTGTAATTTAACGATTGGAACCCATGCCCCATGCCCCATGCCCTTAACCATTCAACCATCCAACCATCTAACCATTCAACCATCCAACCATCCAACCTTCAACATTTACCATTTAACATTTAAAATTTCTTCTTACTGAGTGTTGATCCTGTTTCTCTCCTCTTCAGAGGCTGTTTCACGTTTGCGTGCCGACTTCACCTGCTTATTACCAAAATTCTGTGTAAAGGTAAAGCTGATAACTCTTAGATCGAAATCCAGCTTGCTTCTTGTATTGATATTCAATTCAGGAACATAGGCTGTTGATTTGAAAATATTGGTCTTAAAGGCATCTATCACATTGAGACTTAACGTGCTGTTTCCATCATTGAATTTCTTCTCCAGGCCGAAATCCACTCTTCCATAGGGTTTTAATTCAGCAATGCCAAACAAGGAAACCGACTGGTAGAAACCCGATACTTCGGCAGAAAAAGTTTTACTGATGGTGAAATTCTGAATAGTATTGATCCTGTAATTGGATTGTTGTATATCAATGTCTTCCCCATCATAAACGGTTTTAATGCTTTGGTAGATCCAGCTGAAGTTATTCTGCATTTTCCACCAATTGGTAAGGGTAAAGGGGAAGGCTAGCATTCCTGCAATGGTCTTGAAGTGATCCAGGTTCTTGGATGTCACATACATCCGATTTCTCTCTTCGTCTATTTCTGGCTGAAAGCGCGAGATGGCATCTTTTGTATCGGTGTAAGTCACAGAAAAGATGATGCCTTTATGCTGGAAATCAGTTTTCAGGACATCGCTTAATGCGGGTAACAGCTTTACGTTGCCTGAAATGAATGTTTCGGGAGTCACAAAAATGATGAAGGGCGCCAGCTCATTGAAGGTCGGGCGATCAATTCTTCGGCTGTAAGAGAACTGCCATGAATTGTTTTCATTGAATTTTCTCGAAAAGAAAAAGGTTGGGAACAGCTTACCGTAATGCAGGTCCAGAATTCCTTGTTCGGTTGCTGAGCTGAGTACCGAGTTCATGTATTCATACCGAAGTCCGGCCACTATGCTGGTTTTCTTATTAAAAGAATAGTTTACAGCTGAATAGATGGCGCTGATATCTTCCTTCATCTTGTATTTGTTGGTCAGCTCATCATCTGGCTGCCATGTTCCCTGTCTTAAGTAATTAACCGACACATCATTGGTAAAACGGGTGATGGTGGCCTTGACTCCCACTTCCATTTTAAATTTGGAGCCTATCTGCCTGGAGTAGTCGATCATTCCAACCCCGATTTGAAGGGGTGTTAACTTTGCCACATCAATACCTTCATCACTACCGGTATTCTGCCCGTTGCCACTATTTGTTATCACGTAGTTGGAAGGATTGTCGTTTTCATAGTTAAGGTAATCCAGGTTAACTTCCAGTATCTCATCCTCTTTAAATTTGTGCTGAAGGTTTACATTACCCATGTAATGAATCCATTTGTTAAGCTCAAAGGTATTGAGATTGGAACGGTCTGTAATCACATCATCTCTGCGGTAAAAGATATCGTTGAGGGCATCCATCTCCCAATCCCTGATATAACCAGTAGCCAGCATACCCAACACCGTTTTGCTGCTGATCGTATAGTCGAAGCCCAGCCTTGCATTCTGGAAGAGCATGCTGGCTTCACGATTGCTTATAGAGTTAGTTTCAAGCGTTGAAGCTCCCTGTGTAATAATCCTGTTACCGTTGATATGCTGGCGAAAATTATTATAAGTGGCATTGTAGAGGCCAAAATAATTTACTTTTTCAACGTGATGGTTCAGGTTCAGACCTCCGTTCAGCCTTTCCCTTTCGCCCATTCCTGCCCCGAGCGTAAAGGAGCCGTTGGTTCCAAAATCATCGTTCTTTTTAAGTACAACGTTGATGATACCGGCATCCCCTTCCGCATCATATTTGGCCGGTGGCGATGTGATCAGCTCAATCTTCTCCACATTATCAGCATTCATGGAAGCCAGCATTTCGACAGCAGCAGCCATGGGCATCCTGTTTTGCCTGCCATTGATAATGATCATCACTCCCCCTTTCCCACTCATCGATATGCTGCTGTTTTGCCTGTCAACGATGACCCCGGGCGCTTTCTCCAGCACCTCAAGAGCAGTGTTTCCTGAAGAAGTAACACTGTTGTCCACGTTGATCACCATACGGTCTATTTCAAGCTCGTAAACCTGTTTTTTGGCCACTACATCGACATCC
>JACMKG010000446.1 GCA_014380255.1 Prolixibacteraceae bacterium
CGTTCAGCTACCACATCCACTGTTCCCAGTGACTTGGATTCCGCTGCCAATTCAATGGTTCCCATGTTAACAGTAGAGGCATTGGGTAGAATCTTCACATCGTTTACAGTCGTTTTTTCAAATCCTATAAAGTTAGCCACTACATAATAGGCACCTAAAGGCAGGTCCGTAACTTCAAAGATCCCTTCTGCATTGGCTATTCCTCCTGATACCAGGTTAGAATCACGTTTGCTGTATATAGCTACGTTGGCATATTCCATGGGTGATTTGCTATCGCCATCAATAATTTTTCCTTTTATTACCCCGTTCTTGGGCATATTGCCCATTCCCCCTGGTCTGACACCTGGAGGAACTTGAGAAAAGGCCGTTGTCACTGCTAAAAGGATTAGTAAAGATAAAATCAATAAATTCTTCATTTTCAATAAATATTAGTTCTCAATTTTGCTCATCTGTGTAATCGATACTCATTCAGACAGGATAAAAAGAGGAAAGTTTAAGAGCCGTTTGTTAATGTTTGTAAACAAATTACTGTGCAAGGAGTGTTTAATTGGCACGGTTAATGCAATTAAAAAGTTATATTTGATTGAGAATAACCCTTGAATCAGACAATGTTATCAGCCATGAAAAGAATTGTTATTATGCTCCTATGTGCCGGTATTTTATCAGCCTGTTCAGCCCCCAGCCGCATGAATAAAAAAAATGATGCAGGTGACATATTGAAACGTATCATACTGGTACAATCGCTCCATGTTCAGGCACAAGAAGCAAAAACTGATTCCCTTTTGCCCTCTGCTGAAAGTTTATCGGCAGTATACCTGTATGAGGAAAAAACAAATGCCAGGCCTCAAATAACGCTTACTTTAAGATCGGTAAAAGAGAGCCATGATGCTGAGATTGATTCCAACTTAGTTATCATTCTGGACAAAGAAGAGATTAAACTACATGTCAAGCCCTATATAAATAGCCCGTCTCAAAAGGAATCCGTTTCACCTGCTGATCTGCACCCTACGTATAGCATTCCTGAAAATTTATGGATTTCAATGGTGCATTCCAAGGAACTATACTACCGGATATCAAAGGGTGAACAGGCAATTGCACTTGTGCTGAAACAATCTGAAAAAGAAGAGCTGGATGAATTCCTGAAAATGGCCATTAAACACAGGGATGCCAGGTTTCCTGCCATTCCTGAGGGCCAGGTAAAATGGTAGCTTTTTAAATAACCTTGAAGGGATATTGGCGGCTGGCTACTAGCTGCTGGCAAGAAATGCTTTGATCAGCAATAAAGATGATTAGGAGCTTGTTTTGCCAGTGGCTAGAAGCTAGTAGCTGGCAGCATTCATATACAATAGCTGAAGGTGTTGCCAGAGGCTAAAAATTAGGGGCCGGCAACTTGAATGACTTATAAATGAACTTTATACATGCTTTTATGTTTCATTGTAAAACAATAAAAGACAAAAGTCATGAAATACGTTCTCACAGGTTCATTGGGTAATATCAGCAAGCCACTTGCTGAAAAACTAGTTGCAGCAGGGCATATTGTCACTGTTATCAGCAGCAAAACTAACAAGGTAGAACAAATACAGGCATTGGGGGCTCATGCCGCTATTGGCTCGGTGGAAGATGCAGGCTTTCTGGCTAAAACTTTCATAGGTGCAGATGCTGTTTATACGATGATCCCGCCACACTTTGGAGCCCTTGACTGGAAGCAGTATATTGCTGGAGTTGGAAGAAATTACGCCTCAGCCATCAGATCCTCGGGGGTTAAAAATGTAGTAAATCTAAGCAGTATAGGTGCACATATGCCCGAAGGCTGCGGACCTGTCAGTGGTTTGTATTATGTCGAGAAAGCGTTGAATGAACTGGAAGGCGTCAATGTGCTGCATCTTCGTCCGGGGTTTTTCTACCAAAACTTTCTGGCCAACATTGATATGATTCAACACATGGGAATCATTGGAGGGAACTACGGTGAAGATACCAAACTGGTATTGGTTCATCCCGAGGATATTGCCGAAGTGGCTGCTGGTGAATTGCAGGACCTGGAATTCCGGGATAAAAGCATCCGCTACATTGCCAGCGATGAAAGGACAACCAGTGAACTGGCTTCCGTGTTTGGAAAAGCAATTGGAAAAGAGGACCTTCAATGGGTTAATTTTACCGATGAAGAATCTTTTGCCGGCATGCAGCAAGCAGGTCTTCCGGATGAAAATGCAAAGAACTATACTGAAATGGGCGCTGCCATGCGCAGCGGTGAGATGAACGCTGAATACATGGCTCATCGTCCATACAGGCTTGGAAAGACCAAACTGGAAGATTTTGCACCTTACTTTGCAGCCGTGTATGCCGAAAAGATGGCCAAGAAATCAGATATTGAATATTAAGGGAGAAAGTCAAAAGTCAAAAGTTAAAAGTTAAAAGTTAAAAGTTAAAAGTTAAAAGTCAAAAGGCAGAAGGAGGATCAGTCCTTCAATCCTTCAATCCTTCATTCTTTTAGTGCTACAGTAAAAAAATAAGAAATAAGAAATAAGGAAGTGAAGACAGGGCTTCAGTCCTTCAATCCATCAATCTTTTAGTTGCAGACCCGTTGATTTAACAATCAACGGGTTTGCTGTTTTAGGACCTGCCATCAATCCATCAGTCCATCAGTTCTTTAGTCCTTCATGGAAAAGCATGGAAGGGCAGTTTTTACTTTCTCATTTCTTATTTCTGATTCCTTATTCGATATTTTAATTCTTCATTGTTGCAAAAGGTTTGCCGGGGTTGATTTTTCGCAAGATTGGAAAACAACAGTTCATCGGCTATGAATTACATTTGCAGTGTTATCAATTCTTTTGCAAAAGATGAATGTTAAATCGAACACACAGAAGTATTACCACGAACGCATCAATACGGTGATCCAGTACATTGATTCACATCTGGGCGAGAACCTGGCTATGGAAACACTGGCGGGTATCGGATTTTATTCCCCTTTTCATTTTCACCGCATCATGCGTGCGTATTTGAATGAACCGCTTGGAAGTTACATCACCCGGCTGAGGCTTGAGTATGGCGCGCAACTGCTCAGGCATAGCGAAGAGCCGGTTGTGGGCATTGCTGAACGCGTGGGATACGATAATCTGTCTTCTTTTAGCAAAGCATTTAAAAAACGCTTTGAGATTGCACCCGTTGAATACAGGCAAAGAACCATTGACCTGTTAAAGACCTATCAGACAAACATTCAAGAAAATGCCATGCAATATTTGAAAAGTATACAGCCAAAGATCAAAACTATCAAGGCTAAACGATTGATCTACGCCCAGGCTTTGGGCGCTTATGATGAGAGTTCTAAAAAAGCCTGGGAACAGGTATGTGGGTATGCCAAGGAAAAACATCTTTTCGGATTCCGGACAGAGTTTATCGGAATTAGCTTCGATGACCCAACTGTTACCGAGAGTGAGAAGTTGCGTTACAATGCCTGCCTGACAGTAAGCAAAGAAGTGAAACCGGAGGCCGAGATTGGAGTGATGGAGGTTCCTGAAGGTAAGTATGCCATCTTTACGCATAAAGGACCTTACGAGCAGCTGAACAGTTCCTATAACTACATCTACGGGCCATGGCTTGCCGAGAGCAAGGCGGAACTAAGAAACGAGCCTTGCCTGGAGAATTATCTGAATACTCCCGAAAAGACCAAACCAGAGAAGCTTTTGACTGAAATAATGATTCCGATCGTATAAGACTGAAGGACTGAGGGATTGAAGGACTGATGCCCTTTTCACTTTCTCGTTTCTTATTCCTTATTTCTTATTTTTTGGGACTGAAGGACTAAAAGATTGAAGGATTGAAGGACTGTTTATCCGCTTCGGCGGAAAGGACTGAAGGACAGATATCATTGTCTTTATATGCTTGTTCCTTTTGTCTAAAATCTAAAGTCTTTCGTCTTTTTTTTCTATGTGCCCTATGTGTCTATGTGTTTATTTTTTTTGTTTCTAATTTTCTTACATCGAACTCCGGTTATAAAGAACCAAAATCCCTGCTTCCCAAAGGAAGGCAGGGATTTTTATTTTTACTCGAAATAGTGGGGAGCAAACCGGCTGGTATTGCCAGTAATCAGGCTGTCGGATTCACGGATTCCGATCCCTGCAGCTTCTCCTCCAATTACCCAACTGCCAACAACCGGATAATTGCCATTGAAATTGGGAAGGGCGGCATATTGCTGGTAAACATAGCCTTCGCTGCCATATTCTCCACCCGTTCTTTCAACCAGTTGTCCCTTGATCCAGATATCCACATTGGCGCCCTCGCGTGAATAGATGGGTTTCTGTACATAATCACCACTCATGGGCCGGGTAGTTTTACAAGGTAAAATGTAAGGCGAGCGCGGAAACAGTTCGTGCAGTACGCAAAGGATCATTTTATTGGAAAGCAGCATCTTCCAGGCAGGTTCTATCCACCAGCACTGCTCACGGGTAGTTATCAGTTCATTTCCAAATTCTTCGCCCAGCATCCATTCATAGGGATATAGCTTAAAGATGGTCTCAATGGGGTCGAAAAGATTGTCGGTAAAACAGTTTCGCTGGCTGTCAAAACCTAATTCATCCATATACAAAAAGCGGGTATCAAGCCCTGACTGCTGGGCCACATCTTCCATGTATTTTACCGTCATCAGATCTTCCATACTACCCTCGTTGCAGCAAAAGTGCATGAGGTTTGATTTCCTCCACGAGCGGATCACCTTGTAGTGAGCCATCATCTTTTCATGAATCGAATTGAACTGATCGGCCATCGGCTTTACATCTTTCATCCAGTACCATTGAATCACCGAGGATTCGAGCAGCGAGGTGGGCGTGTCGGCATTGAACTCCAGCAGCTTGATCTGGCCATCGTTCACCGATAAATCCATGCGCCCGTACAGAGAAGGCTGATCTTCCTGCCACGACCAGCGTATCAGATCACCATATTTCCTATCTATGAAAAAGCGGTCGTACCATTCTCGCTTGATCACATATTCGACCGCTTCGCAGCACATGGAGAATATGTCGTTGGTAGCTTTTTCGATGGCCAGTATTTCTGATTCCGTAAAGGAATAAGCAGCGTTTTCTTTCCAGTAGTTGCCTTCATCGTTGAACAGGAACCCTTGCTGCTCAATGGTGGCTTGCCAATTGGGGCGTGGTGAAAATTCAATTCTTTTCATATCTTTTTAACTTATAAACACATAGGCACATAGAGCACATAGTTTAGTATTCATTTATGCTGTAAATCCGTTTTGCTATGTGTCCACATTTGATTTGTCAGGTAAGGTTTGTTTTATTTTAAATTAAACATTTCCTATGTGTTCTATGTGTCTATGTGTTCATTTTTCTTGATTGATTATGCCCCAGAACTTCGCCCGCTTGAGCCAAAGCCTCCGGTGCGGATATTAGCCGGTACATGCCCGGGGGTGCGCATTTGCTGAAGTGTTGAGGGGCGATACCTCCCAGGATTGATCATCCCATTGGCAAGCAGGAACCAGCCGGCCCCATAATACCTGTAATGCTGGTTGTTGATCACCGTATCACGGGTTTGCCCTTTCTTATCGGCACCTGTAATCCACTCGTCCTTTGGCTGGTTTGAACAAGCAGTGATTGCTCCAATCAGTACAGCCCCCAGTATAATAGAAGAAGATCGTTTCATGAATATTTAATAGTTAGAATGCGTAAAAATAAGAAAGTTAATTATTTAAGCAATTCAGTGAATCTTACGTAATTAATGTGCCAGTCGTTTCATACAATTCATCATCGAACGCGAGGTGTGGTAATTGCCTTTCCATATCTGGGATTTCATTGCCAGCTTTTCCTTGGGTTCTTTATCAATTCCGTTGGGGTACCAGTCGCCATGTTCATGATCAATGAGGTAAGTCTGGATATATTCCCATTGCTTTAAAAACAGGGAATGGTAGTTATGCCGATCGTCGGGAAAAAGCTCAGCCATCATAAGCAGCGAGTTCATTCCTTCGGCCTGTGCCCACCAGTTTTTGGTGTCTTTGATAATGGTTAGCGTATCCTGTCCCTTGAAATAATATCCTGCTTCATAAAAACCGCCCACTTGGTTATCCCAGCCGTTATCAATGGCATGATCCACCATCTTTTTGGCTATCCGTAAGGTGAGGGTATCCTCTTTCAGTCCGGCCACTTCTGAAGCTTCGAGCATCAGATAAGCGGTTTCAATATCATGGCCAAAAGAGATATGATCCAGCGTCCATCGCTTGGCTCGTACTTCTTCTGCTGAATCACGCAAGGAAAAAGGAATCAGGTCCTGGTTCATATACAATTGCAGATACCCTTTAGGGCGGGTGATCTGATCGCGTATAAGGGCAAGCATCATCATCATGCGTTCTTTCACAAGCGGATCAGGCCATGCACGGTACAGTTCGGTAAAAGCTTCCAGTAAATGTATCGAGCTGTTCTGATCTTTCGCCGGTGTTCCATCATAGCCTTCCTTTAGCGGGGTTCCATCACTTTCCAGGAACTGGAAATAGCCACCATGCTGAGGGTCATAGCTGTGCTTATCGAGCCAGAAGAAGGCCTTTTTGGCCAGCGTAAGTGCGGAAGTATCCTTTGCATGCCTTGCATAGGCTGAGAGCCCGTAAATGGCAAAAGCGTTCCCATAGGCCTCTTTCATGATCCTGCCTTGGTTTCCTGATCCGATCACATTTCCCTTTTGATCTACCAGTGTATAAAAGCCACCCAGTTGCTTGTCCCACATTTTGTCTTTCAGGAACTGCACCCCGTGGCGGGCAATCTGCAGATAATACTCTTTCTTCTCCGGGTAAAACTCAGCTAACGA
>JACMKG010000447.1 GCA_014380255.1 Prolixibacteraceae bacterium
CTGATCGGAATTTTAATATTATCCTTTATCACCGGAACCTTTGATTTTGCTAAGCTTACTGAACCGGGAACAGCCATTTTCGGAAGTGCAGCCTCTATGAGCTTTATGGGAATATCAGCAATGACATGGGCGATGACACTGATCTTTATCGGGGGTGCCGGTAAATCAGCCATGTTCCCACTGCATATCTGGCTGCCCGATGCAATGGAAGGTCCAACACCTGTATCTGCTCTTATCCACGCTGCAACGATGGTTGTAGCAGGGGTATTCCTTGTGGCACGTATGTTCCCTGTTATTCATTTCCAAGCGCCCGATGCTCAGGAAATCATTGCCTATGTAGGTGCTTTCACTTCTTTGTTCGCAGCAGTAATTGCAATCACCCAATACGATATTAAACGTGTATTGGCTTTCTCAACCTTGTCACAGCTGGGATACATGATGCTCGCACTTGGTGTTTCAGGTTACGGAGGCGAAGAAGGCCTAGGTTACATGGCTTCCATGTTCCACCTCTTTACCCATGCCATGTTCAAAGCATTGTTGTTCCTCGGCGCCGGATCTATCATTCACGCGGTGCATTCAAACTACATGTACGACATGGGAGGCCTGAGAAAATACATGCCCATCACACATATCACTTTCCTTATTGCTTGTCTAACCATCGCCGGTGTACCTCCCCTCTCTGGTTTCTTCAGTAAAGATGAAATCCTGGTGGCTGCTCTTCACCACAACAAGCTTTTATTTGCTGTTGAGTTTATAGTAGCAGGTCTAACAGCATTCTATATGTTCCGTTTATATTTCAGTGTATTCTGGGGTAAAGACCGTCACTATCATCATACCCCCCATGAAAGCCCACTAACCATGTCCATCCCATTGATGTTCCTGGCCGTAGCTTCCATTTTTGCTGGTTTCGTACCATTCCATCACCTGGTCACTTCTGATAAGATGGGATTCAATACTGAAATGCATTATGCAGTAGCTATTCCTTCCGTTTTAATCGGATTACTTGGTATCGTGGTTGCCTGGATCCTTTATAAGAAAGAAAGTGATGTACCAGCCAGACTGGCTAAGAAATTAGGAGTGTTTTACACTGCTGCCTTTAATAAATTCTATTTCGATGAGATTTACCTTTTCGTTACCAGAAAAATTATTTTCAACTATATCTCCCGTCCGATAGCATGGTTCGACCGTCACGTCATTGATGGTTTCATGGTTGGAATAGGACATTCAACCGAAAAAGTATCCTACAAAATAAAAGGAATGCAATCAGGACAATTACAGCATTATGCATTTATGTTTGTTGCCGGAACACTGGCTTTGACATTATCCATGTTGTATTTTTTGATGTAATCAATTGATAAGAATTAGAAATTAAAAAAATATATTAAAGTGAACATACTAACTTTATTGGTCTTTATTCCGATTCTAACCATGATCGGGATCCTTTTTACCAAGGATTATAAAGGAGCACGACTTGTTTCGGCAATCGGAATGGGTGTTGAGCTGATAGCAACGGTATTTCTCGTATTCGCTTACCTTGCTGCACGCAAAACAGGAATGATGAATGAGATGCTGTTTACTTCCGATTATATGTGGTATCCTAGTTTGAACATCCATTTTGCATTTGGGGTGGATGGAATTGCTGTAGCAATGATTGGGCTAACCTCCATTGTCATTTTTGCAGGTATTTTCGCATCCTGGGAACTTCAATTTCTGACAAAGGAATTTTTCATATCCCTTATCCTGCTTGTTACCGCAGTGTATGGCTTCTTTATTTCGCTCGATTTGTTTACCATGTTGCTGTTTTACGAGCTGGCGTTAATTCCTATGTATCTGCTGATTGGTTTATGGGGTACCGGACCAAAAGAGAGTTCGGCCATGAAACTAACTTTGATGTTAATGGCAGGATCTGCCTTGATCATTGTAGGTATCTTAGGGCTGTATTACAATTCAGCTCCAGGAGGTGGCCCGCTTACTTTTAATATTCTTGAAATTGCTAAAGTTCAGATTCCTGTAGCCGCACAACGCTTTTTCTTTCCATTTGCTTTTGTTGGTTTCGGAATTCTGGGTGCTTTGTTTCCTTTCCATACCTGGTCGCCTGATGGTCATGCTTCAGCGCCAACTGCCGTTTCGATGCTTCATGCCGGAGTATTGATGAAACTTGGAGGATACGGATGTTTCCGTGTTGCCATGTTCCTGATGCCACAGGCTGCACAGGAAATGGCATGGATATTTATTATTCTCACAACAATCAGCGTTGTTTATGGGGCTTTTAGCGCCATCTGGCAAACTGACCTGAAATTCATCAATGCATACTCTTCAGTAAGCCATTGCGGATTGGTAATCTTTGCCCTTCTAATGATGAATCAAACAGCCATGAACGGAGCAATCCTTCAAATGATTTCACACGGTTTGATGACAGCACTTTTCTTTGCATTGATCGGGATGATCTATGGACGTACTCATACCCGCGATATCAGGCAAATGGGTGGTTTGATGAAAGTAATTCCATTCCTGGCAGTAATATATATGATTGCAGGTTTTGCATCATTGGGTCTTCCCGGATTAAGTGGTTTCGTAGCTGAGATGACTGTATTCGTTGGAGCTTTCCAACACCAGGATATGTTTCATCGTGTGGTAACTGTTATCGTATGTTCTTCGATTGTGATTACTGCCGTTTATATTCTTAAAGTGGTAGGAATTATTCTCCTTGGACCTCTTAAAGATGAACATCACGCGCATTTAACAGATGCAAAATGGTACGAAAAACTAAGTACAGTAACATTGGTTTTAGCTGTAGCAGCTATTGGTATTGCTCCATTGTGGCTATCTGATACCATCATTGCCAGCCTTAAACCGATCGTTGCTAAATTGGCATTGGTTAATCCTTTTTAATTTATTTTAATAGCGACAAATATGGATTTCGGACAATTTATACTCATGCGCCACGAACTGCTGCTCATTTTTGCAGCCGTTGCTATCCTGGTTGCGGAAATTTTTACTAGCGATAATAATAAATCGCACATTATTAATTTTACTCTCTGCCTATTTGCCTTGGTTACAATCATAGGTTTTATTCCAGGCCAGACAGGCAATCTCTTTGGTGGCTCCTTTCAATCAAGTCAACTGACCATTTTCATGAAAAACACCTTGAACCTGGCTGTGCTGATTGTCTTTCTTCAGGCAGAAGGCTGGCTGCGGAAACCTGAAAATGCAAACAAGATCAGTGAATTTTTCATTCTCACCTTGTCAACATTGATCGGGATGAACTTTATGATTTCGGCTGGCGATTTCCTTATTTTCTATATTGGGCTTGAAACAGCTACCATCCCAATTGCCGGGTTGGCTGCTTTTGA
>JACMKG010000448.1 GCA_014380255.1 Prolixibacteraceae bacterium
ATTATTAGGTTGTACGTCTAATTATGCTTTCCTTTAAAGATAAAATGTACGAGTTTCTAACTAAATTATTTTAAATGGTAAAACTGAAAGTGGTGAATGAAAACTACCAGGTATTTCTTAATGAGGTGACGACTGTTGTGCAGGACACCTTAACCTGTATGTTTGCAAACACGAATGAGGAAGTTTTTTCACTTCCTGAAAATCAAAAGTTTATCTTATTGCAGTTGAAAGTGCAGCCAGTAACTTTCAATCGGATGGAAATCAACCATCCGCCTACCCATACCGACAACCTCATCAGGTTTACTCCCCTGGTGATTTGATTCTACTTTTCTTCAGTTAAAGCATCACTCTCTGTGTAGTGAGCCAGTGTTTCATCTTTAAAGGTGAACTAAAAGTATTGTTAATCGATTTATCTTCCCATTTTACATACGTTCATACAAACCTTGTATGCTGTTGCTTTGGCTTAAATCATCAGTAAAAAAGGTTTTATTCATGTATTTCCGTGTAGTTTAGAATCATTCTTAAGCTAACGGAAGTATTCACACGGATTCAATCAAAAAATATGATTTTTAATAAGAGACTAATAAATGAATAGTTTAGACAAATTTATTACCGCAAAAGCTTTACTTGAAATGAGATTGGAAAGTATTCCATGTTTAATTGAACCTATATTTCCTAAAGTTGGTTTGATAGCCATAGCTGGCTGTTCAGATACAGGCAAGTCGAATTTAATGAGGCAGTTGTGCCAAAGCATAGTAGCCGGGGAAAGCACGTTTCTGGGATATAAAATCAATGCGGAACACAAAGGTGCTATATATGTATCCACTGAAGATGAATCGAATGCTATGTCAAGATTGCTGGCCATGCAGAACGAGGGGCTTAAGTATCCATGGAGCAGTATGGGGAACCTGCATTATTTATTCGATACTTCCAATCTTCTCATAGATATTGAAGCTTTATTGAAAGCTTATCCGATTGATTTAATTGTAAATGATGCTTTTGCTGATGTTTTTAGCAAAGACATCAATCAGACCAATCAGGTAAGGAGCTTCTTAACGGACTTTAGCAATCTTGCGTCTACCTATAAATGCTTGTTTGTGTTCATCCACCATACGGGCAAAGCTTCAGAAACAAAGGCACCCAACAAGAACAGCATCCTGGGAAGCCAAGGGTTTGAAGCCAGAATGCGAACTGTGGCCATGCTGACAAAGCACTCTTCCATTGCTAACTACCGGTATTTCTGTATAGTGAAAGGGAACTATTTGCCCGATCATATGAAGAATGAAGCTCAGGAACTGCAATTTGATGAATATATGACTTTTTCGCTGACAGGCAGGCATGAAATGATAGAAAACTTATCGAAGGATGATGCGCATAAACATAAGGAAGAACTAGTGTTAAAGCTTTATGGAGAGGGAAAGAGTCAGAGCTCCATTGCCAAAACGTTGGGGCTTTCGCAGTCTACCGTCAGCAGAATAATTGGGTTGGTTAAATATCTTTAGATAACCTATGCGTTATTCATTCATTCAAACCCTGTGTTTTTTTAAGTGAATAATATGAATATTCTTTTAAGTGAAATAGTTATACTTTTAATTAAAGTGTCGTTATTTAGAAGATTGTATATTATTCATTTTAAAAGAATAGGGTTTGAATGAATGAATAAGCTGATCAAATAGCCATTGATAGCATTTGAAATCCATAAACAAAAAATTGGATGAAAATAGAGGATGGGGCTTTCTTTATTACTTCCAGGAGGTTAACTCTTTCATAAAATGCTGCAAATTATCATCTAAATACATTTTGATTAGTTAGATGTAAGATGTAGATTTGATGGATTATTCAATTGCAGAGTTGATGCATGGGTATTATTGCCTTGTTTGATATGCTTATTATGTAAGAAGAATATGCCATACACGAAGTGCAACTGAGCAGCAGGAAGTGAAAAAATGCATCGAATTGCCCTGAATTATAACCTTTAAAGAGTTGAAAACTAAACCAATAAGCCATCATACTACATGAAAAATTACCTGCATCCCAATTACATCAAAGCAGCAAGGCTTCTGTTTCTGTCAGGAGGAATATCTATTCTAAATGCCCTCTTTACCAGCGATATCACATCTGTTTATTCACACGAAAGTTCAGTTGTAATGTTAGCCAGTGTGGTGATCTTCGTATTTGCCTGGTATGTCAGGCGCGGCCATGGATGGTTGAAATACGTGCTTCTGGCACTTGTCCTGGTAGGTCTGTTCTCTATTCAGGCCACTGTGGATGAGGTAAAGCAAAACCCTGTTGGGGGTATGATAAATATTGCAACCAGCATAATGCAGGTTTGGGCCGTAGTATTGTTGTTTATGATCCCTAAAAGGACAAGCGTCGCATCGGAAGAAGTATAATTTGTTGTTATAAAAGCAGGTTACGATCAGAGCGTCATCCGTTTTGCTCTCCAAACAGCCTTTTGAAGTTTTCGTAGATGATGGCCTGCAGGGTTTGCTGTTCGGTATTTAACAACTTGGAAGCCAGTAAATAGATCGAGCTGATTGAAATGGCGCGATCATCGGTTTCAAAGAACAGGTGGTCGGAAGGGATAAGCGATAGTACGTTACTTTTTGTTGGATGAATGAGCATTCCTTCGCCCACAGAAAAGTAAAAATCATGTTTGATAAGCGCACGGGTAGTTTCCTCATTTCCACTGTATCCATGAATAATCCATGGAACGGTTGACTTGAGTTCTTTTTTCAGTTTCACTAATTCAGGGAAGGCACGCACACAATGAATGATCAAGGGTTTGGAATGCCTTTGCGCCAACGCCACTTGCAGGCTGAAATACTTCTCCTGTAGTGAAAGATCGGAGGCCACAGACCGGTCAAGGCCGCATTCGCCTATAGCCAATACATTTTTCTGATCCATAGCCTGTTCCATCCATCCCATACACTCTTCAATATTAACTTTTTCGAGGTGCCAGGGGTGTAGTCCAACGGAATAGTGATTCGCATCAACAGCAAGAGGCAGATCCTGTGCAAACACATTCAGTAGTTGAAATGCTGAGCTTTCTTTGATCTGATGGGTATGTAGATCGATGTAATGCATGGAAGATGGTTTGAAGGCGAAGTTAACGCCTTTTCACTGAAATTGAAATATTTTGATTTCCCTATAATAATTTAGCTTATTTTTGAATCTTAATGGATTCGGAATATGAAGTTATTAATACAACAAAGAATAATATTGTCGGCATGCCTTTTTTTGCTGTTTGTCCTCCCCAAAAAGGTAGATGGGCAGATTTCGCAGGGAGGTATCCCTATTCATATTCAGAAACTCAAATCAGCTGCTGCACACGATTTAATTGTACTGCCTGCTGTCGACAATGAAAAGCTGCAAAGGGAGAATCAGGATAGTCAGCAACAGTCTGGCCTTAAGGCCTTTCGTTTTGCTCATCCCTTTGATGTATCGCTCAGTACAGCCAACTCAGGGCAGTGGTATTCAACCCCGGAAGTCAATGTCTGGCAGTTGCGTATCCGGTCAGTGGGGGCCTATTCGCTGAACGTGATCTTTGGAAATTACCGCTTGCCCGAGAATGCCCGGTTGTTTATCATCGGGGCTACGCAGGAAGATATCAAAGGAGCCTATACCACATTCAATAATTCACCCTATAATTCACTGGCCATAGAACCTGTGGCAGGCGATGAGATGCTTATCCAGTATGAAGAGCCTGTGAAGTCAGCCTTTCGGGGTGAGCTGGAGATTTCCAGGATCTCACACGACTTTATGGGTCTGGGTACGGCAAGGGATCGCCGCCCGCTGGGAATATCCGGATCGTGCAATGTGAATATCAACTGCGATCAGGTCGACGGTACAGAGGATATTCGCGATGCCGTGTGCCGCATCATCGTGGAAGGCACGGATGTATGCACCGGTACACTTGTCAATAATACGGCCAATGATGGGACGCCCTACCTGCTGACTGCCTATCACTGCATTAACTCTGAGACCAAAGCTAACGCGTCAGTCTTTCTCTTCAATTATGAATCCCCGGCCTGCGTGTCTGTAGATGGGGATGTGAGCAGGTCCATGTCAGGTAGTAACCTGAGGGCTTCTTTTGACAGCCTTGATTTTGCCTTGGTAGAGCTCAGGGAAGACATCCCTTTTGCCAACCGTCCTTACCTGGCAGGATGGAACCGAAGGAATCAAATCCCGACTTCCTCTAAAAGCATCCATCACCCGATGGGAGATATCAAAAAGATAGCCACAGATAAGGATGCAGCCAAAACAAGCAGTTATAGCAGAGATTATCTTGTTAACGGGGCCTGGAAGATTCTTCGGTGGGATACAGGGGTCACAGAGAGTGGATCATCCGGAGGCCCGCTGTTTGATCAGGATAACCTGCTGGTGGGTACCCTGACAGGAGGTTCGGCTACCTGCTCGGTGCCTACCAATGATTTCTTTTCAAAGTTCGCCCT
Source organism: Prolixibacteraceae bacterium (assembly GCA_014380255.1). Next base: position 4,455 of record JACMKG010000448.1, read on the forward strand.
TGCATGGAGTTACCGCAGAGAGCAAAACCGGCAGTTGAAGACATGGCTGGATCCTGTTAATTCCAATGCCGAGAAAATCAACGGGCATGATCCCAACATCGGGGAAACGCTCTGTCAGCCCATTACTAATTTTAAGAATGCTGATTTTCACGATGCCCTACAGATCAGGGAAGGGGGAGTGCACAAGGGTTACTATGGAGGCACTAACTCGGCCGGATTTACTGATTTTGCTGAGCTGTATAAATTCTCGGAAAGTTGCGAGATACAAGGTGTTTCCCTGGGAATTGCAAAAGCTAAGACCAATCCGTTATTTGCGGAGTCTATGATCAATGTAAGGGTTTACGAGGGTGAAAACGAACCTGTTACGCTGTTGTATTCGC
>JACMKG010000449.1 GCA_014380255.1 Prolixibacteraceae bacterium
ATCCCCCATCAGGAACTCCAAAGGGGCAAGAAATTGGTTATAACAACCAGAAAGTAAGACGCAAGAGCTTTATTTTTGATGAAAACTTTGTAAGCCCCCTGATTGAACTAATTTTCAGTCAGGGGGCTTATTTATGGCATTTAGAGAACAACGTCAGGCTAAAATTCAAGGATAATTGTTCGTGCATTACGGATGGGAGTAGTATAAAAAGAAAAAACTAACTACTGCAAATCGAGTAGTTAGTTTTTTCTTTTATGGTGACCCTACCGGGATTCGAACCCAGATCATAAGAACCGGAATCTTACATTCTATCCATTGAACTATAGGGCCAGTAAATTTTATTGGCCACAAAAGTAATAAATTTGACGTTTAAATGGTTGGTTTATCAGGAAAACATACCTGCCGGCATTCATTTATTTCAAGGAAGAGATACTTCATGCAGTAAGGTGAGTGGGAGGTTTAAGGTTATTTACAATTTATATCACTCAGTCAATCATTAAAGTAGTTTATTCTGCTACTTTTGTGGGACTTAAAAATACCGTATGATCACAGATATAATACTGAAGGAGTGCAATCTTGCATTTGAAGAATTTTTTCAATCACTAATAATTGACTTCCCGGAAAGTCAGCACCAATTTGAGGAAATACGCGGCCATTCGCTTCGTGTTGTTTCCAATTCGCTTCTATTGGCGAATATACTTTTACAGACAGAGGATGAGAAAAGAATAGCCACTATCAATGCCTTGTTCCATGACTTAGGCAAGGCTTCTTTGTATTCAAAGAATATGGAGCCCCAGGTTATCCAGCGGGAACATGCAACGGTATCTGCCAAGATTATCCAGCACATGGATTTCTACCAGACTTTGCCTGCCGAAGTGCAGCTGATTATTCTTAAGTCAATCGAGAATCACAGCATTATTAAGTTGCCTAAACTGGATAATGACCAGCAGACTTTGTATGCCAAATTACTTAGGGATGCCGACAAACTGGATGTCTTTGATTCCTCGTTTCGTTTCTTTAAAGAACGATATGGCATTCAGCCTGTTATTACCATCGATTTGAATAAAAGCACAGAAGTATCAGAAAAGATCCTGAAAAGCATCTGGGCTGGAAAGCCTGCTTCCTATGAGGATATGAAGTCGATGAACGATTACAAGCTTGTATTGATTTCCATGGCTTTTGATCTGAACTTCAAGTATACATTCAGGGTGATGAGCGAGAAACAATACATCCAGAAGATTTACGAGACCTTGCCTAAACGTGATCAGATTATTGATGTGTATCGCCATATCAAGTTGTTTGTTGAGAATAAGTTTGTCTCCTAAGGATAGCTATAACACGACGATTTACCGATGAGCAGGCGTTTGGTATGTGTCTGTAATTTAGTTACAGAAAAAGAAATTCTGCAGGTATTGAGAAAGGGAGCACTGTCGACTGCTGATATTCAACAAGCTACCAGGGCAGGGACCAGTTGCGGCAGATGCCTGATGGAAATCGACCGCATGGTAGAGGAATATTTGGAG
>JACMKG010000450.1 GCA_014380255.1 Prolixibacteraceae bacterium
ATAGCATCGGCATCGATGGCAATAAAACGAGGCTGTTTGCGGATTTCTTCCAGTACTTTCTCTAATTCAGGATAGTTAGGGATATTGATAAAAGGGGTAATGTTGGTTACCAGGTATCCTGTTTCCGACAAAAAGGGAAGGTAACGCAGTGATTCCATCGGTTCAACCGAAAGAATAAGGTCTGCCGACCCTCCTGGAATCAAATCCGAGTAAACGGGCTGATCAGAAATGCGCATGTGCGAGTAAACAGCTCCGCCACGCTGGCTCATTCCATGTGTTTCTGCTTGTTTGATAGTATGCCCGTCGGCCAGGGCAGCTTCACCTAATACCGTTGCTATCGATAAGATCCCTTGTCCGCCAACACCTGCCAATATAATATCTGCTTTCATAATTTAAGTTTCAAATTTCAAGTTTCAAATTTCAAGTTTGCCTTCGCTGGGCCTTGCCTTAAGGTCCTTAAAGTCTTTAAGGACCTTAAGTTTGCCTTTGCAAAGCCTTTGCTTTTGCTTACGCCTTGTTTCTTTTTCGGTGGCTTGCACGCTGGATACACTCGCGGCGTGGTATAATTACTGATACACCCTCGTAAGCTAATTCCTTAGTAAATAACTCTACCATTTCAGCATGGTTTTTCTTCAAAGGAACGATGGTATGAATGTGAGCCGGGTCAACACCTACGCCAATACAGATGGATTCAATCTTCCCAAAGGCAGATGAGTCCTGACCACCGGTCATTGATACCGATTCATTGTCTGAAATAACAATGGTAATGCTCGATTTCTCGTTTACAGCATCCAGCAAACCAGTGATGCCTGAGTGTGCAAAGGTAGAGTCTCCGATCACTGCAACTGCAGGAATCAAGCCTGCATCGGCTGCTCCCTTGGCCATGGTGATAGAGGCACCCATGTCAACGCAGGTATTGATGGTCTCGTAAGGAGGCAGTGCGCCCAGCGTATAACAGCCGATATCAGAAAATACCCTGCCTTTTGAATACTTTTCCAGAGCTTCATTCATGGCAGCATAAACGTCCTGGTGACCACAACCCATACACAATGCGGGAGGACGGTTGGCCACTACTTCAGGAATGTCGTATCCCTGGAAGAATTCTTTACCCAGTGCTTTGGCAATAAAATCAGGATTCAATTCACCATCACGGGGCAAGGTGCCATCCAGGCGGCCTTTAATAGGGGTGCCATTGGCGAAAAAGCCTTTCAGCATTTCCTCAACCATGGGAGCACCTTCTTCGAGTACCAGAATTTCATCACACTCCTGATTCAGGCGATTGATATAGTTTTCCGGTAGTGGATACTGCGATACTTTTACCAACGGGAAAGGGCAGGTCTCGTTGGGATAATGCTCCATCAGGTAGTTGTAGGCAATACCACAGGCCACGATACCCAGGCTTTTATCTTCTCCTTCTTTATAGAAATTGTATTTTGATTCTTCCGAGAGTTTTAAGAACAAGTCCTGACTCTTCAGTAGTCCTTTATATTTGCGACGAGCAATGGCTGGAAGGAGAATAAACTGACGTTGATCGGCTGGCAATTTAAGTGTGTTCTCATCCAGCGTTTCCTTGCAAACCACTCCGGCACGCGAATGCGCCATACGAGTGGTAATACGGAGCATAACCGGCACCTGGGTTAACTCTGAAAGGGCAAAGCCTTCCCGTGCCATGTCGTAGGCTTCCTGCTGAGACGATGGTTCTAATATCGGTACCATGGCAAACTTGCCATAGAAACGTGAATCCTGTTCATTTTGTGATGAATGCATGGATGGATCGTCAGCTACGGTAAGGACAAACCCTCCGTTAACCCCTGTCATTGCTGAATTAACAAAAGCATCCGCAGCCACGTTTAACCCAACATGCTTCATACAGGCCATGGTCCGCTTGCCGGCATACGACATGCCAAGAGCAGTTTCATAAGCCGTCTTCTCGTTGGACGACCATTTGCTGTGAATATTTCGTTCTTCAGTTAACGGATGATCCTGTATAAATTCAGTTATTTCGGTAGAAGGTGTACCGGGATAAGCATAAACACCTGACATCCCACCATCAATGGCTCCTTGTCCGATAGCCTCAACCCCTAAAAACAAATGTTTTTGCATAAGTCAGTTTATTAAATTCGAAATCGGACCCAAAAATAGCAGAATAGCTCAGTAAAACAACTCATGCCTGTCGCTTATTCCAAACTATTGATATTAAAATAAAAGTAATTCTGCACGCTCGCTTACTAAATATCAATAAAATAGCCTAACGGACATAGATATATTAATTGCAAATACTTTCTTATTTTCATTTAAGTTATCTTCGCAAAGAGTTTATTTTCCTGACCTGATGCATTTATTGGATCCGGTCAGTCTGAAATAGATATTTAAACCTGAAAACCAAATCAATTGAAATCAATCTACCTCTTGCTGGCAGTTGCATGGATATTGCTTTCATGCAATCAACTGAGTGCCCAAATGACTGCCAAAGCTGTCAGGGTAACTACACCACCCACGATCGACGGGCATATCAATGAAGCGGTTTGGGAACAGGCTACATCCATCGATCAGTTTGTACAGCGTGAACCAAATTCAGGGGA
>JACMKG010000082.1 GCA_014380255.1 Prolixibacteraceae bacterium
CCGGTTATTAACCTGGATCAAAGCAAAGAGTTGAATGTGCACCTGGAGGAAGATACACGGCAACTGGCCGAGGTGGTGATTACCAGTGAAAAGAAAAACCGGAACGTGGAAAGCCTGCAGATGAGCATGGAAAAAGTGCAAGTAAAGATGATCAAAAAGCTTCCTTCTTTTATGGGTGAAGTGGATATCATCAAAAGCATCACCCTGTTGCCCGGCATACAGAATGGCGGGGAAGGCAGTTCGGGACTTTACGTACGAGGCGGCGGCCCGGATGAAAACCTGATGATTTTGGATGAAGCCCCTGTCTACAATGCCTCGCACCTGCTGGGCTTTTTCTCTGTTTTTAACTCCGATGCCATCAAGGATGTGCAGGTTTACAAGGGAGGCATCCCGGCCGAATACGGGGGAAAAGCCTCCTCGGTAATCGATATCCGCATGAAGGATGGCAACTCCCAGAAACTGGGCGTTAGCGGGGGAATTGGCAATATCTCGAGCAGGCTCACGGTGGAAGGTCCGATTATCAAGGATAAATGGAGCTTTATCATGTCAGGGCGACGCACCTATGCCGACTGGGTAGGCCGCATGATTGGCCTGGAGGAGCTGAAGGATAACCAGCTGTATTTCTATGACCTGAACCTTAAAACCAGCATGGAGATCAATGACAAGAACCGGCTGTACCTGTCGGCCTATACGGGTGATGATTATTTCAAGGCCGGAGAATCCATTTACATGCGCTGGGGAAACCTGACCTCAACGGTTCGCTGGAATCATCTTTTCAGCAACAAACTTTTTTCAAACACCTCACTCATCTATTCAAGATACAATTACAATCTGGGCGTTCCTGAAGGATCAGCCGATGAGTTTGACTGGAGATCCCAGATTACGGATTATAACTTCAAGCAGGATTTCTCGTGGTATCTGAATTCAAAAAATAAGCTGACCCTTGGCTTTAATGTGATCTACCATCATTTTGAGCCCGGGCAGATTGAAGCGGGCGAAGGATCCTATTTTAGTGATATCAGGCTGACCAATTACAACGCCCTGGATAATTCGGTGTATGTTTCCAATGAACAGAGTATCGGGCCGCGGCTAACGCTTAGGTATGGCCTGCGATACTCTTATTTCCAGCAAATCGGAAAAGGAAAAGTAACTCACTATGCCAATCCTGATCAGCCCAACGACGACGAAGTGACGGGTGAAAAAGAGTACGGTGCAGGCACCCTCATTCCTCCGGCCTACCATAACCTGGAACCCCGCATGGCCCTGAAATACCAGCTATCGCCCCAGAGTTCGCTCAAGGCCTCGTATAATAGGATGGTTCAAAACCTTCACCTGATATCGAACACCAATTCCCCTACCCCGCTGGATATCTGGCTGCCCAGCAATACGTACATCAAACCACTGATAGCCAATCAGGTGGGATTAGGCTATTTCAGGAACTTCAAAGAAAACATGTTCGAAACTTCTGCCGAAGTGTATTACAAAAAGATGGACCAGGTGATTGATTATAAGGACGGGGCAGAACTGTTTCTGAACGAGAACCTGGAAACCGAACTCTTGCATGGCAGCGGCTACGCGTACGGACTTGAATTGTATACCAAGAAACAGGAAGGACGACTGACAGGCTGGGTAAGCTATACATTGTCGAAGTCGATGCGCAAGGTGCCTGGCATTAATGAGGGAAAAGAATATCCATCGAGTTACGACCGCACCCACAACATTTCGGTGGTAAGCAATTATGACTTAAGCAAACGATGGAACATATCCTCGACCTGGATCTTTTCAACCGGAAATCCCACTTCATACCCGGTGGCCAAATACGAAGTTCAGGGAAACACCATTTATTACTATTCGGATAGAAACAGTAACCGGATTCCTGATTATCACCGCCTGGATGTTTCGGTTACCTACGACTTTAAAAAGAACGATCGTAAAAAAGTAAAGCAGTCGCTGAACTTTGCCATTTATAATGTGTACGCGCGCAGAAATGCCTATTCGGTAACTTTCCGTCAAAACGAGGATAAGCCCAATGTGTCGGAAGCTACCCGCTTGTCCATTATCGGGAGCATGATTCCATCGGTTACCTACAATTTCAACTTTTAATTGGTTATGCAGATGAAAAGACAAATCTATATTATACTGATCGCCTTGGCAGGAATCTTTAGTTCCTGTGAAGATGTGATTGATGTTAAGTTGAGTGAGGAAAATTTAAACCTGGTGGGTGTTGAAGCCAATATTACTACCCAGGATGAGCCAACGGTCTTTCTTTACCGCACCCTGAAAGTTAACCAAGATGAAGGATTTCCCGGAATCAGCGGGGCGCAGGTAGTAATCGCCGATAATGCCAGTCCGTCGAACCGCATAACTCTGGTTGAAGATAGCCAGAAAAAAGGACTGTATACCGTTGCGCAAGGAGCAAGTTTCAAGGGCGTTGCAGGACGTGAATACACCCTGACCATTCAAACCCCGGAGACTACCCTGACAGCCAAAGAGAAATTAACGGCGGTGGAGCCTATTGATTCCATTATAGTAGAACCTTCACTTAGAGGGGATAAGCTTTTTCTGGCAGTCTTTTCTTACGGGCAGGAAACCCCGGGCAAGGGTAATTACTACAAATGGGATATCTATGTAAACGATACTTTAAAACATGAATCGGACCGTATGGCTATTGCAAGTGATGAGCTGGTAGATGGCAATTACGTGCGTAAGCTGGAACTGTTTACTGATTTTCATGATCCTGATAAGCCCGAAGAACGGGAGCTGAAGCTCAACGACAGGGTGTCTGTGAAACAGACCTCCATATCCAGGTTCGCCTATTACTTTTATCTTCAGATGATCAACCAGGGCAGCACCGGATCGCTGTTCAGCGTACCGCCGGCTAATATAAAAAGCAATTTCAACTCCACCGATGGCAAACCCGTCCTGGGTCTCTTTGTGGCCCGTGATGTATCGGGATCCGAGACTGTGGTAATTGATCAGAAGATTGAAGATCAGCTAAAGAAAAGGTAGGGGAAAGTTCCTGAGTGCCTTAGTACCAAAGTGCCTTAGTTGCTTTGTTACTAAGGCACTCTGGAACTATGGTACTCAGGCACTTCTCTTTTTACTTCAA
>JACMKG010000083.1 GCA_014380255.1 Prolixibacteraceae bacterium
AACAGCGAGAAGATAACATTACCCGGGGCAAACATCTATTGGGCGGGTACAACAATCGGCACCAGGACCGATGAAAATGGGGTTTATACCATAAAGCCTGACAAGTCAAGTAATTTATTGGTATTCAGCTTTGTTGGCTTTAAAACTGATACCATTCAATGGAAAGGGGAAGAGACCGTTGATGCGATCCTTGATCAGAATCATGAGCTGAAGGAAGTTACCATCATTCAAAAGGATAAGGGTATCTATATTTCAAAAATAAACCCCATCTATACCGAACATATCAATGGTGCTGAATTGCAAAAAGCTGCATGTTGTAACCTCTCGGAGAGTTTTATTACCAACCCTTCGGTGGATGTATCTTACAACGATGCCATTACCGGCGCCAGGCAAATCAAGCTCCTTGGACTAGATGGCACATACTCCCAGTTGCAGACAGAGAATTTTCCCAACCTGAGAGGTCTTGCCACCAATTACGGGTTGACTTATATACCCGGGCCATGGCTCGAGTCCATTCAGGTATCCAAAGGAACAGCCTCTGTGGTGAATGGTTATGAGTCCATTACAGGGCAGATCAATGCCAATTTTAAGAAACCGGATGGTACTGAAGCTTTCCATTTTAACCTGTATGGTTCGGCAGAAGGGAAAACTGAATTGAATTCCAATGTTTCTGTAAAACTATCTGAAAAGACTTCAACAGCATTCTTTATCCATGGCGAAAACTTCCAGAACCGTATCGACCACAACATGGATCACTTTATTGATGAGCCACTTATCAAGCAAATTCATCTGTTTAACCAGTGGAAATATACATCCGGAACCGGCTTTATGCTTCATGCTGGAGTACATTATCTCAATGAAGACCGCGTGGGCGGCCAGACAGACTTCAGAAAAGATATGGAAAGAAATACTTCCAATCCGTATGGTGTGAATGTGACCAACGAGCGCTTTGAAGGATACGTAAAAGGAGGATATGATTTTGCCAATCCCTCTCACGGACTGGCTTTTATCACCAATTTCACCTATCACAAGATGGGTTCCTATTATGGTTTGAATAACTATTCGGGAGACGAATATACCATGTATGGAAACTTGGTACATACCTATTACCTGGATAAGCTCAGTAAACACACCTTGAATTCAGGGCTAAGCATCATGCATGATCAGGCAGAAGAAATACTCAACCAAAGCTCTGTAAATACCAATGAGACCGTACCAGGTATCTTTAGCGAATACACCTGGAAGCCAAGTGAAAAGATTACCATGCTGGCAGGTGTACGTGCCGATTTCCATAGCACTTTCGGATCATTTGTGACCCCGCGCTTTCATTTAAGATATGGGCCAACCGAACAGCTAAGCTTGCGTGTATCGGCCGGAAAAGGCTACCGGACACCCCGCATTCTGGCAGAGAATAGCTTCCTGTTAGCCAATTCACGTTCCCTGAATGTGGTGGAAGAGAAGATCATGGAAGAAGCATGGAACTTTGGTGCCAGCGCTAACCAGGAATTTAATATAGCTGAAAGACCGTTGCATGTAGGTGTCGAATACTTCAGAACCGAATTTATCAATCAACTGGTTATTGACCGTGAAAGTTCTGCCAGCCAGATTCTGTTGACACCCCTTGATGGCAAGTCATATGCTAACAGTTACCAGGTGGAACTTCGGTATGAAGTGCTGCCACGTTTAGATGTTACAACAGCATATCGGGTAAATGACGTAAAGCAAACCATCAATAACCAATTGTTAAGAAAACCATTGACCAGCAAATACAAAGGACTTATTGCTGTAAACTATACCGACCGGCTGAAAAAATGGATGTTCGATTACACCATTCAGTTTAATGGGGGAGGACGGTTACCGGTAGTAACTGGTGATCCTTTGAATTTACCTACAGAGTTCCCTTCATACAAAGTGATGAATGCACAGGTTACCAAGTATTTCCGCTTCTGGGATCTTTATTTAGGAGCTGAAAACCTTCTGGACTATACCCAGGATCATCCGGTTCTGGATGCTGAGAATCCTTTTGGCCAGAATTTTGATGCAACACGTATATGGGGTCCTGTCATGGGTCGTAAAGTGTATGCAGGAATAAGAATAACAATCAATAATAAATAAAAATAGCATGAAAAAATTCATTCAATTTATAGTGTTCAGCCTCTTGATGGTAGTTTTTACAGCACCAACACAAGCACAGGCGCCTAAGAGCGATCAGACAACAGTTTGTTATAAAACGAACATGGACTGTCATGATTGCGAAGTAACCCTTACCAATTACCTCAAGTTTGAGAAAGGGGTTAAAGACCTGCAAGTGGACCTTAAATCAAATACCATTAAAGTGGTATTCAAAACAGGTAAGAATACTCCTGAGAATCTGGCAAACGGCATTAAGAAACAAGGATATGAAGCCAATGTAATTACGGAGGATCAACAAAAAGCCCTTGTAAAGGAAGCGAGCAAAAAGTAGATATGCTCTGGGGTATAATTTTTATTCCTTTGTATCGTTCTACTTATACGATTTGAATTTGCTAGAATTTATAAATTGCAGATGATCTGCAGAAATAAAATATATCCTTGCATAAGATGGAACCCAACCTGTAAAAAAGCGTATAAACCAGAAATTGGTATTTAAATAAGAACAATTTTTATAGTTGATTTTTAATTAATTATTAACCCCCGCCGGAACACAACCTCACACCTTACCCGGCGGGTTTTTTATTGCCTATACTTAGCCCATTAAGGACTTTGATGGACATGCTAAAGCAAAAAAGACACTCATTGAATCAACGAGTGTCTTTTTGATTTAGGGATGTTATTAAATCTGGTGCATTCTACGCAAAGGCCATATTCAGCAAACTATAAATGATCTTTTATTTTGTTATCCCAGGCCAGTCATCTGTCCTGAACGGATTGGCAGGAAGTCCTTCTTTGTTGTAAAGGTTCAGGTCATCGGGATTGTTTGCCCAGCCAAAGCGCACTGCTACCGGATTCTTCACTTCATCAGAATATACAATCACAGTATGATCGTCGGCAATAGTTGCTCTTGCCCAGACAAATTTCCGATCAGCGCCTGCTATCGAGAAACAATTGATATATCCATATTTATTGTTCGTTGTCAAGCCACTGCCTGTTTCAGTAAAGCTGATAAGAGCTTTATTTCCATCAATTTTAACAGATTGATACATTGGTCCGGAATGAACAATATCCTTCCCATAAGTGGTTTTCAATGCCGATAAAGCCAATCTTTTGCCTACATCCTGCTTATTTCTGGGATGAATATCATTTGCAACTCCCAGATCAATAGCCAATGCCATCCCTGTATTCGGTAAAGCAAGGGTTTTAGTCTGTGCTTCACGAAGTTCAGCCCATGCACTTTCGCCTGGTTGCTGTGTAGCCGGCATATAATTGGCCAGAGATACAAAATGAAATCCAAAATCACCTTGTTTCCAATGATTACGCCAGTCTTGAATCATTGAAGGAAATACACGCTGATATTGTTTGGCACGATCTGCATTTGATTCTCCTTGGTACCAGATGGCGCCCTTGATTCCATAGGGAATAATTGGGTTCAGCATGCCGTTAAAAAGCAGGGTGGGGTAGTCGTTAGGCCCAACTTCCAAAGGACCGATCTGCGCTTCTGAAATCTTGAACTTCCACGGATCAGACAAGCTTAACTGCTGATCTCCAATGGCCAAATACTTTTCAGCAGCTTCACCATATAAACCGCCGCCACCGCCGGTATCTTCCACACGAATGGCAATCACGTTCTTACCTGCTTTTAACGTATTGGAAGGAATAGCATAGACACGTTTTTCATTGTAAGCTTTTGTTGAACCGACTTTCATTCCATTGATCCAGGTAATGTCATTATCGTCAATTGCTCCCAGGTGAATTTCCTTGGCTTGTTTAGCCTGATCAGCTGTAAGGGTAATTGTTTTGCGGTACCATGCAATTCCTTCAATAGGAGGGTAACCGCTATCTTCCCATAACTTCGCAGGATCAATATCCGCCCAATCGGCATCATTCATCGACTGGTCAGCATAAACTGCCACCCCGTTTACCAAACCTGCATCTTTGGCGGGTACTTCTTTCAGTTTGGCTTTTATGGCTGCCATCTTTTGCTCACGGTATTTGGTCATGTCGAAACCTGCCAGTTCCTGCAGTTTACCTTTGAAATCAGGATCATTTTCTATGGTTTGACTACTGGTCCATGTCTCAGCTACAGTACCACCCCATGAGGTATGTATTAATCCTACCGGCACTTTCAACTCCTGGTTCAGGTGACGGCCAAAGAAATATCCAACTGCTGAAAAAGCAGGTGCCGTTTCAGGATTGCATACTACCCATTCTCCATTGTCTAGATCTTCTACAGGCTTCTGCGATACTTTTTTTGCAACAGTAAATAAGCGGATATTGGGATAATTGGCCGATGCGATTTCTGCTTTTGCATTGTTGGTATTGCTTACTGTCCACTCCATGTTCGATTGCCCTGAACATATCCATACTTCTCCAATCTGGATGTTATCAAACTGAATGGAGTTTTTCCCTTTAATAGTCATGCTGTAGGGGCCGCCATAATCAAGAGATGGTAATTTTGCCGACCACTTTCCATCATTCCCTGCCTTGGCAGCAATCGTTTTCCCGGCAAAACTAATGGTGATTTTCTCACCTTTATCAGCCCATCCCCAGATTGGATTTTCCTGGCCCTGCTGTAATACCATGTTGGAACTAAATATACGGGCTGGCTTAACCGCTGCCTGCGTACTAGTTCCTGCTGCCCACAAAAGAAGAAGAGCAAGCATCCCTCTGCTAACGAAGTGTTTCATGTTTGTTGGTTATTAGATTGATTCAAAATATTCTTATTCGTAAAAACGATCCATATCTATGATTCGACTTTTATAAGCCTTTGTATTTATTGGCCTAATCATCGTATAAGTAAATTACCAAGCGGCTCTTTCATTCTGCTATTTTCATCCTACTCATAATTAAAATCAAATGTAGGTACAGTAAAATTATAAACCTATTCGATTTATAAACCTGCTTTCTATTGCACACTTTTGCACACTTTTGCACAGCGATATTTTCAATCCTGTTAATAGTCAACAGCTTATTGCTATACATCCATTTTCTGTACATACTCCGAAGCGCTGATAACCTTGGCAAATGACCCGTTGAGTGCTGCCATATAGGATGCTTGAACTTTACCGGCTTCAACAGTGATTCCGTTGAACGTCAAATCCCGCGTAGCACAAGCATCATGAATCAGGATGACCTGAAAGTCAAGATCACTGGCAGCCCGAGTAGTAGTATCGATACACATATGACTCATGGCGCCACAGATTACAAGCCCATCAATGTTTTTTGCTTTTAGTAATTCGTGCAAATTAGTTTGCCTGAAACTATTGGGGAAATTCTTCTGCACCACAGGTTCTCCATTCATTGGAGAAACCGATGAATGTATTTCTACCCCTTTGGTTCCGGGAATAAAAAAACTTGCATTGGGCCTTGTTGAAAGGTGTTGAATATGAACTACAGGCCAGTTCCGGTTTCTGAAAAATGATAGCAGAAGTGCAGCATTTACAACAGCAGCATCCATATTAACCAATTCCATTTTTCCTCCGGAGAAGTAATCATTCTGAATATCAACAAGTAGCAATAATTGATTTTTCATAGAAGAGTTGATTATGAGATATATGTCAAAAGTATAAAATCAACCATTCATCAATAAGAAATTTGCTGATTTTATTGTCCAAAAAATAAGTTTATCATACAAACAGGTCTGACTAAAATCTTTATTCAAATGAAAAACATACTTTTGTATGTTCAAAAAATCAACTGCCATGCCCCTTATAGCGTTAGAAAAATGTACCCGTTGTTTAAAATGTGTCAAGGATTGCCCATCGAGGGCAATAGCCATAGAATCAGGCGAGATTGCTGATACATGCATTCATTGCGGACATTGTGTGGCTATCTGCCCGGAAATGGCTGTACGACCCGATTTCGGAGATATTTTTCCTCTTCAACCCAAATCAGTTTCCCCGGAAGACTTTCGTAACTTTTCTGCCGGAATAAGATCATACCGTAGTTATCTGGACAAGGAAATTCCGGATGCCGTTTTACGGCAACTAACGGATAACATGAAGCATTATCCTTCTGCCAGTAATGCCAGGCCTATTCAGGTTACAATTATTTCTTCTTCGGATAAGATCAAGCAATTAAATGATAAAACAGCAAATTCACTGATACGCCTGTTTTCATTGATCACTTCACCTGTAATAGGCATATTAGTCAAGCTTTTTGTCCCTTCCATGAATATCCAAAAGCTTAAACGCTACAAAGATTCATTTGTAGAATTACAAAAAACCAATAATTCACTCATTTGCCACCATGCTCCTGCAGTTATGCTGTTTCATGGCCCTGTTTCCAAAGTTGGAATGCTTGAAGCAGATGCCTACATTTGGGCAACCTATACTTCCATCTATGCCAGCACACTTGGACTAGGCACATGTTTTAATGGTTTTATCGTTAAAGCGATGGGCAAGAAAAACAAGGAAAATAAAGAATTTGGCATTCCCAACAATCATGTGGTTTATGCTTCACTTCTTATTGGATATCCTAAAGTGAAATACAAAAATGAAGCATCGCGAATAAGCCCGGAAGTCGTGTTGATTTAACTAATTTAAGCTGTCAGCAGCTACCAAAACTTATGCGGCTTTCGCTTTAAAGACTTCCTAATCGAAGCATTTCTTGCCCCCCGAGTACTCAGGTCTAGCAACCAGTATCTTTTGCTATTGCATACTGTCTATTCAATTTGTCGCCTTCTTGAAACCGGCAACTTACGTTATTCAATAATTTTCAACTCAATGTCATCGCAATTGAAACCCCGATAAAGGTTCCAATCACATAACCCAATATGCCTACAAGGATAGCCGGGGTGATTAACTTTTTCTGGCCCAGAGAAGCTGCCATGGGCGCTGCTACCGAGGGGCCCATAATGTTGGCCGATGATGAAATAATCACTTCATAGACATCAAACTTAAATAACTTGGCC
>JACMKG010000451.1 GCA_014380255.1 Prolixibacteraceae bacterium
ATAATACCCATTTCAGTGGCAAGAGTTGGCTGGTAGCCCACCGCAGAAGGCATACGGCCCAACAGTGCAGATACTTCTGAACCTGCCTGGGTAAAACGAAATACATTATCCACAAAGAAAAGAATATCACGGCCTTTACCAACAGTCCCGTCGCCATCGCGCAGGCTCTCAGCAATGGTCAATCCTGACAATGCCACACGGGCACGGGCACCTGGAGGTTCATTCATCTGGCCAAAAACAAGGGCAAGCTTAGAGTTTTTAATAGCCTGCATGTCAACTTTGGTCAAATCCCAGTTACCCTCTTCCATTGATTTTTTGAAATCATCGCCGTAGTTCACAATATCGGCTTCGATCATCTCACGCAGTAAATCATTCCCTTCACGGGTACGTTCACCCACTCCGGCAAATACCGACAGCCCGCTATGCGCCAAAGCGATGTTGTTTATCAATTCTTGAATAAGTACGGTTTTGCCAACCCCGGCACCTCCGAATAATCCGATCTTACCTCCTTTGGCATAGGGTTCGATCAGGTCAATTACTTTAATCCCGGTAAAAAGAACTTCGGTTTCGGTAGTGAGGTCTTCATACAAGGGTGGTTCATTGTGAATACTTAGCCCATTTTTAGGAAGCATTTCCAACCCATCTACCGGATCTCCGATTACATTGAGCAAGCGGCCCAAAGCATTCACTCCATTTGGCATAGTGATAGGTTTCCCGGTAGCAATTACTTCCATCCCCCGGCGGAACCCATCGGTGGAATCCATCGCAATGGCACGCACCGTATTCTCCCCAATGTGTTGCTCACATTCAAGTATAAGGTTTTCCTGGCCTTCGCGTACAACTTCAAGAGCATCATATATCTGAGGAAGATAACCTTCTTCCTGATCAAAGCTGATGTCTATAACAGGTCCGATTACCTGTACAATCTTTCCAATATTTTGAGCCATATTCTAAAGTTTATTCTATAAAGCGGAAATTTACAAAAATTGTGACAATCTGTTTCTTATCTTGAACAAAAAACAAATAATAATAAAAGTATTTTGAAGTTTGCCCTTTAATGATCTCTTTCCATGATCATCTGAGCCAATTGAAGTAACTCAGCTTTGGTTTCAGGTAAACAATCCATTTCCTTCCAGATGTTTAAGGCAGATTGATAATAGGCTTCAATGTTATCGCTGGTTATATTTTTTATATCCAGTGTGTTATAGATACTCTGGATGGCTTTTATTTTTTCCTCGGAATTAAATTCCTTCTTTCCGATCCAATCCAGGAGTTCTCTTTTTATAGAGTCATCAGCCAATTCGAGAGCCTTTAGCAGAAGAAAAGTCTTTTTGTTTGAAACAATGTCATTGCCTATCATTTTTCCGAATTTCTGTTGGTTGGCAAACACATCCAGTAAATCATCCTGAAGTTGGAAAGCAATACCCAGGTTAATTCCAAAGTCATACAGCTGATTGGTTATCTTCCCGGAAACCCCTGCGGACAGAGCTCCCAGTTTTAAACTACATGCGAGAAGTACAGCAGTCTTGCGACGGATCATCTCCAGGTATTGGGGAATCAAAACATCGGTTCTGGTTTCAAAATCCATGTCCAATTGTTGGCCTTCGCATACTTCCAGGGCTGTTTGGGAGAACAATTGAAACATGTCGCTAAGATTCTGCGATTCGCTCTTTTGCAAATAATTATAGGCCATTATCGACATAGCGTCCCCTGAAAGGATGGCAATATTGGAGTTGTATTGTTTATGAACAGTAGGTAGATTCCTCCGCATATCGGCCTGATCCATTATATCATCATGAAGCAACGTAAAATTATGAAATACTTCAATAGCCAGTGCCGCCGGTATCGCTTTCTCTATTTTACTGCTAAACATGTTGCAGGCCAGCAGTACCATAACCGGGCGAAGCCGCTTGCCTCCCATGTCAAGGGTATAGGCAATGGGTTCATAAAGATGTTTGGGTTCCAAGGTATTTAACCGGCTGATTTCATGCTGAATTTCTTCAGAGATGAGTTTTTGTAAATCTTCTATTTTATGCATAACCACGGTAAAAGCCTGTAATTGTTAAACGAAAATACATAATCTTTGTATATAAATAACAACCCGTCAATCAGTACAACGAATCTCAGTACCGTGGGGCAATTATATTTTGTTGTATAATAGTCTGTTGAGCAGCCCGTCTTTAAACTTTGCAGAGACAGGCAATTTGGTTTTATCGATCATTTCAATCATGCCTCCATCTAACTTTATATATCGGTTCACATTTCTCAAACTAATTAAATGGGAGCGATGAATCCGGAAAAAGCCGTGAGGAACCAGCATGTTGTCAAATTCAAGCAAGGTACGGCTTATGAGGACTGATCTGCCATCAATAAAATGAATGCGCGAATAATTTCGTTCTCCTTCACATCTGACAATATCCTTTACCTTTATGATGGAGAATCCATTCATATCCGGCAGGGCAATGGTGGCATCCTCATTGCTTGGCCGTGAAAGGTTATTTATAAGTACTTTTAACTCTTGTTTTTCTGACCACACCGGAATTTCCTTGATGCGGTTTATCGTAGATTTCACATCTTCAATTGAAACCGGCTTGACGATGTAGTCGAAAGCTGAATATTTAATGGCCGTTATGGCATAATCACTGTAAGAGGTGGTAAATACAACCTTGAAATTCACTTCAGGGAGTTGTTCTAAAAGGCGGAATCCTGTACCATCAGGCATTTCAATATCAAGAAAAACAAGATAAGGATCATATTCATGGATCAATGCCAAGCCAGAAGCCACTGATTCTGCTTCACCCATAATGCGAACATCCTCGAAGTTCTGTTCCAAAATGTGCCGTAATCCTTTTCTGGCAAGGGGGTCGTCGTCAATGATTATGGTATTATACATCCTGATTGTAATTCGAGTATTTTAAAAATAAAACATCTGTATTTACATGCGAAAATAGTTTAATAAAATTATTTACCGCCATAATGATCCATCTCTTTTTTATTGCGCACAAAACAGCTTTTAATTTGTTAATATGAATAATTTTGTAGCCAATAATAAATTAAATATGGCCGCTATCCTTGTTATTGAAACAGCAACCGAAATATGCAGTGTTGCATTGACTATTGACGGAAAATTTATTGATATGACTGAATCTAAAGAGGGGCAGAACCATGCGCGGCTGGTAACTGTTTTTGCTGAAGATTTGCTTAAACGCAACCATGTAAAAGCCGAAGACCTGGTGGCTGTGGCTGTAAGTAAAGGTCCTGGATCCTACACCGGGCTCAGAATTGGTGTTTCAACGGCTAAAGGCATTTGCTTTGCTCGTCATATACCACTTATAGCCATTGGAACCCTGGAAGCTATGACCCATCACGTTATCCAAAACCGCACCCTTTATAACATCCCGGAAAATAAAAACACCTTATTTTGCCCCATGATTGATGCCCGAAGAATGGAAGTGTATTCCATGCTCTACGATTCTCAAGGCTCGGAAATAAAGCCTATAACGGCCATTGTTGTGGATGAATTATTCCTGGCAGAAGAACTCAAAGAACATCCGATCGTTTTTTTTGGCAATGGTTCCGAGAAATGCCGTCAAGTTTTAACATCACCAAATGCACTATTTATTGCCAACATAGAAGCTTCGGCAAAGTATTTGTGTGAGATAGCCTGGCAATTATATAACAAAAACCAATTTGAAGACGTTGCTTATTTTGAACCTTTCTATTTAAAAGATTTTATAGCAACAGTTTCTAAGAAAAATATACCGGGATGAGAATTTTAATGATTGTTAGTTTTGTTTTTTTTACACTGACTGCAAGTGCGCAGCCCATTGAAGAGATGGAATATATTCTCAGATTTGGTATTATTAAAGGTGGTAAGGCCACTTTGACTGCCCAGTATGAGCGGTTGAACAAAAAGCCTTCCATTCATTACAAGATGAGAGGAAAGACTACCGGGATGGTAGACCGAATCTTTGAAGTAAACGACTTGTACGAAAGTTGGGTTGACCCACAAACCTTTTTGCCTATCATGTCGATTCGCAATGTCAAAGAACAAAAATATCGTTTCTATGATGAGGTTATGTATGATCATCAAAACGATTCTATTTTCAGTTTAAAAAAAGGAGCGAAGAAAGTGCCCAACAATGTCAATGATATGGTAAGTGTCTTCTTTTTTATCAGGCAGAATGCATATTTTGATGCCTTGCTGGCTGGTAAGAATGTTGAAATACCTGTTTTTCATGGAGATGACTTGTTTATGATGAACCTGCAGTATCGTGGCACTCAAACCATTGATACAAAAATCGGGAAAAAGCTTTGTCACGTGGTTTCTCCCAAAGTACCCAAAGGAAAACTATTCAAGAATTCAGATGATTTGAAAATTTTCATAACAGCTGATGATAACCGTTTGCCCATTTATGCGGAGTTTAATTTACTGCTCGGCGCCCTGAAATGCGAGTTGGATGTATACAAAATCAATGGGGTGAATCAAATGAATCCTTAATAATATGTTGATAGCTATTCATTTAAAAAAAATGACAGAAAGATTTTGAATCCACAATATTTATTTAATTTTGCAGCCGATTTGAAATTATTATAAAAATTTTCTATGGCAATTACTACAGCAGATATTAAGAATGGATTGACAATAGAGTTCAACGACCAGTTTTTCCAGATAGTATCTTTCCAACATGTGAAACCGGGTAAAGGTCCGGCCTTTGTAAGGACGAAACTGAAGAATCTTAAAACTGGAAGAACAATTGAAAACACATTCTCTTCGGGAGTTAGAATTGATGTTGTTAGAATCGAACGTCGTCCTTATCAGTTTCTATACCAGGATGAAGCCGGTTTTAATTTCATGAATTCAGAAACATTCGAGCAGATTTCTATTGATGCAAATTTAATCGACAATGCTGATCTGATGAAAGAGGGTCAAATCGTGGAAATAAATATCCATGCCGATACTGAAACTCCTTTGACTGTGGAATTACCTCCATTCGTAGAATTACAGGTAAAATCAACAATGGCAGGTGAAAAAGGAAATACCGCCAGCTCAAATGCCTTGAAGCCAGCTACACTTGAAACCGGTGCAGAGATGATGGTTCCGATGTTTATCAACGATGACGACATTATCAAGATAGATACCCGTGACCGTACGTATTACGAGCGTGTTAAGAAATAAAGAGTTGATCTGAAAGAAAATATTGAAGAGGGTGTCCAAACGACACCCTCTTTTTTTATGCAACTAATTCACGCAGGTTGCCAATTCGCAAAATACAGTTCATGAAATAGGAATAGCGATCCATTAAAAAAGGTTGGTGGCCCGATTGCTCGCAGGCAAGAAACGCTTCGATCCGCTGAAAGGCAAAATGTCCGTAAAATGTGCTGCCAGAAGTCGGGTACATGATACATACATTCCCTAGTTATTGGAAGGTTATTGGAAAGTCATTAGAAGGTAATTAGATCATTATTCGTATCCATACGAATAACCTTCGAACGACCTTCGAACAACCTTCGAACAACCAGGGATTCTATGAGACATGAAAAAATAAATTCAAAGTAGATTCTGTACTCCGAAAAATAACTTAAAATAAGGAAAGGTGGAAAGGAAAATCATTATAATCCACAGAAAAACAATATCTTACATTTTATAAACTGTGGGTAGTCTGAATAGGGAAGAAAAACGCTTTTAATACAACGGGTTTCAATTATCCGGAAAGGCACAAAGGCACCAGACATTCTTCTACTTATTTTCTCCGTATCATTGTGTTTGGATGTTACCTTACAGACGCCCTCTTTTTAGGCCTTATCCTGTGGTAGGGCTATAGAATTATTCTTCCGGATAAAGATGTCGATGGCTACAATAATGGCTGTAAAGCCCCAGAAAGGCACCGATAGTTTATCGGTGTCCAAAAAATTATTCATGATACCGTGGATGTAATAAGTGATAAGTCCCAACAGGGCACCCATCAAAAGGGTCTTCAATCGCTTGTCGGTTGTTCTGGAATAGGCATGAATGGCCGTATATGTAATCGTTATTAATAGAATCAAGAATGTAACAAGTCCCAATACACCTGATTCAGCCAAAGGACCCAGGTATTCACTATGGGCATTGCCCATGTCGGCAGAATTGGTGCTTATGATGGTGCGGTTTTCATTTAACTGATATGGAGCATACTTGAACATGTAGGTTCCAGGTCCAAACCCAAAGACGGGCTTGTCCTCAAACATGCGGATGGCACTGCTCCAGCGGTTGATTCGTTCAAGATTGGAAGCATCGGATGAAATGTTGGAAATCGAAGAAATATGTTCTCCCAGATTGGCCGAAGACTCTGTATTATTGCGTTCCAGGTACATGAGTAGTTGGGTCTGGAAAGCAAAGAGCAATGAAACGGCTACCAAAAATGAAATAAAAAGGGGCATGAACCGGATTCGCAGACGCATGATAACCCAAACTCCAAAAGTGGCCATCATACTCACCCATGCAGCCCTGGTATAGGATAAAAC
>JACMKG010000452.1 GCA_014380255.1 Prolixibacteraceae bacterium
ACAAGTAAATTTGAAGAATTAATTGCCTGAGAAAAAAACATGTTTTGCAACAGGGTTAATTTTTATTCTAATATCTTTAAAATGCTTAATTTCAGCACAAATTATTTTCATTTACCCTCTTTCTTCTAGATGTATTAACCCGAAATTAACCTCAGCTTAACCCGCCTGTAAACATCAATTAAAGCCTTGCTAATTGGTATATATTAGCTTTGTCTGAAAATTTGTTCAAAATACCTTGGTGTAAAAGGTTAATGATATACGATTAAATAAGTTTATGAAGATTTGGGATTCAATACGTACTTACTTTACAAAGCGTAGTACCTTTGTTTTAATCATAGCGGGCCTGTTTCTGGGGCTGATCTTTATGCTTGCGGGAAGCAAGGCTGTATCCTATACATCGACCGATGAATACTGTATGTCGTGTCACGTGCATCCGCATGCCGAGCAGAGCTGGAAACTATCTCCCCACTACAACAATCAATCAGGTGTAGTGGTGCATTGCACCCAGTGCCATCTTCCCCCCAAAGGGCATGGAATGTTGCCTGCCAAAATCAAACACGGGGCCATCGACCTGTATGGATACCTCTTTAAAGATACGGCCGATATTAACTGGGAAGCCAAACGAACATTGGATAAGGCCAAAAAGTTTGTTTATCCCGAATCATGCGTCAGTTGCCATCAGAATTTATTTCCCAAGACACTTTCGGTGGAAGGAGAGAATGCCCATCTTAATTTTATTACCAGCAAAACGGATGTCAGCTGCCTGAACTGCCACCTGGATGTGGGCCATTTCGACCCCCGAAGAAAACACGAGCACAACAAGAACTTTGGAGCCAACGGCGCCGAAAGCTCTGTGGTGTTTACAGAACCTGCCGAGGTAACCACGTTCAGCAACTTCACTGAAAAGATTCCGGGAACAAGCCTGTCATTCGAGATGGTAGCCATCCCTGGAGGGCAGTTCATGATGGGAAGCCCAAAGAAAGAACCTTTCCACAAGCCTGATGAAGGACCGGCACACCCGGTAAAGCTCTCTCGCTTTTTCATGGCTAAAGTAGAAGTCAGCTGGGACGAATACCTTGAATTTTTCAAAGCTACCTCTTCGCAGGGACGCAAGGAGATGGTAGAAAATGAAAACGTGGATGCCATATCCGGGCCTACCCCACCGTGGGGAGCTCCCGACCAGGGATGGGGCAAAGGATCAAGGCCGGCCATTACCATGTCCTGGAAAGCTGCCAACACCTATTGCCAGTGGTTATCGAAAATGACCGGTAAGAAATACCGCCTGCCCACCGAAGCCGAATGGGAATATGCCGCTCGCGGAGGCACCAAAACGCCATACTTCTTTGAAGGCAATCCAAAGGATTTTTCTTCGGAAGGCTTCTTCCGGAAAATCATGGGACCTGATACGGCCGTGATCCAGTCGTACGTGATTTACAAGGAAAACAGCCCTGCCATGACTCAGGAACCGTCAGTAGTGAAAGAAAATCCATTCGGATTGAAAAACATGCTGGGTAACGTGTATGAGTTCTGTTCCGACTATTATTCACCTGATGCTTATAAAACTTATGCAAAGGGTGTGGTGAATCCCAAAGGGCCTAAAAAAGGCCAGGAACGCGTCATCAGGGGCGGCTCATTTAAAAGTGATGCAAGGGATGTAAGAAGCGCTTCACGTGACTTTACCAAAAGCAAGGCCTGGTTGGTAACCGACCCGCAAATGCCCAAGAGCATCTGGTGGTATTCTGATAATATTGATGTAGGGTTCAGGGTGGTGTGTGAACCCGATGAGAATGTAAAATAATAATAATCCCCATGGAAAACAATAATAAAGGTTTTAACAGAAGACAATTTCTTGGATCAACCGCCCTGGCTGGTATCGGATTATTGGGTGCCAGTGCCATTCTCTCCGGTTGTAAAAAGACAAAGGATGCCCGCGAACTTGGCTTGCCACCAATTTTAAAGGCAGCACCTAAAGGAAAGAAACTGAGGGCCGGACTGGTAGGCGTAGGCAACCGTGGAACAGGCGCAGCCATGAATTTTATAAGCAGTGGACCGGATTTACACATTGTAGCACTGGCCGATGTGTTTGAAGATAAGATACAGGCAACCCGTGAACGTTTTGCCAAGCTGAAAATGGATATCCCGGCAGAGAATTGCTTTACCGGATTTGACGGATATAAAAAACTGATGGCCTTACCCGATGTGGATGTCGTGATACTGGCTACCCCGCCGCAATTCAGACCAGATCATTTCAAGGAAGCCGTCATGCAGAACAAGCATGTTTTCATGGAAAAACCCGTGGCTGTTGACCCCGTGGGTATTCGTTCGATCATTGCCAGTGCCAAAAAAGCACAGGCTATCGGGTTGAATGTGGTAACAGGCACTCAGCGCCGTCACCAGCAGGATTATATTGAGACCTACCAGCAGGTAGCCAACGGGGCTATCGGCAAACCGGTTTCTGCCAGGGCTTTCTGGAACCAGAACCACGTGTGGTTCCGCACCCGCGAGGAAGGATGGGACGATATGACATACATGCTGCGCAACTGGAATAACTTCTGCTGGCTTTGCGGCGATCATATCCTGGATACCCATGTGCACAACATCGATGTGATCAACTGGTTCTTGGGTCGCAATCCTGAAAGCGCCATCGGGTACGGAGGCCGTGCCCGCAGGCTAACGGGTGACCAGTACGACTTTTTCAGCATTGATTTTGATTACGGCGACGGGGTTTTCTCGCACAGCATGTGCCGCCAGATCGACAACTGCGCCAACGGAACCGGGGAGTTTATCATGGGAACAGAAGGCTACACCAATTGCGTGAACACCATCTGGAACATGGATGGATCGGTGAAATGGAAATTTGAATACGAGAAAGATGAGAACGGCAATGAGACAAACCATGTCAAGATTCCGCCTTACGTGCAGGAACACATGCACCTTGTTCATTGTATACGAACGGGTGAGTATGTGAACCAGGCTGAAGAGACGGCCAACTCAACGCTCACGGCTATCATGGCCCGTACGGCAGCCTATACGGGTAGAAAAGTTACATGGGAAGAGATCTTCAAATCAGATATGGATTTAGGTCCGCAGAAGTTAGAATTTGGTCCGGTAGATATGGTCTTTGAAGTGCCTGTCCCTGGAACGCCGCACAAGGCATAAAAGCCAGTGGTCAGTAATTAGGAATCAGTGGTCTGCAGATGGCCTCCGCTGAACTTGGAACTTGGAACTTTAAACTTTAAACTTGGAACTTTAACTAATACTAACTAATAACTAAAGGAAAATGGACAACAAAAGCACGCGCAGAACATTTTTACGCAACTCACTTTCAGTAGTGGCCGGAACGTTGGTTATCCCTCATATTATTCCCTCATCGGCAATGGGAATGAACGGGGTTGTTCCGCCAAGCGATCGTATCGTAATGGGATCTATCGGAGTAGGCTCACAAGGAACTGGCAACATGAAAGGCTTCCTGCCCCGCAAAGAAGTTCAGTTTGTGTCCATGTGTGATGTGGATACCGACCACCTTGAAAAGGCCTCGGCCATAGTTAACAAGTATTATAAAAATACCGATTGCCGTACTTATAAAGATTACCGTGAATTCCTTGAAAAAGAAAAAATTGATGCTGTATGCATCTCTGTTCCCGACCATTGGCATAGCTTAACTTATATAGCAGCTGCAAACAAGAAACTGGACATTTACGGTGAAAAGCCACTGGCCCG
This sequence comes from Prolixibacteraceae bacterium, assembly GCA_014380255.1. The sequence goes on from JACMKG010000452.1 coordinate 3,721, forward strand.
AACCATCAGTGAAAGCCAGCAGATTGTAAAGGCTGTTCAGAAAAACAAGATTATCTGGCAAACCGGAAGCTGGCAGCGCTCGGTAGCCAATTTCCACAAGGGCGCCGAGTTGGTTTTCAACGGACGCCTTGGAAAGATTACCCATGCAGAGGTCGGTTTGCCCAACGCCAACAAGCTGGTTGGAATGCCCTCGATAAAAGAAGTGCCTGCCGAACTTGACTGGGATTTCTGGTTGGGTTCAGCCCCTAAAGTGCCTTACCGCGGGGTATGTCACTGGAACTGGCGCTGGATTCTGGATTATTCAGGTGGCCAGCTTACCGACTGGGCCGGGCATCACATCGACATCGCTCACTGGGGATTAGGCCTTGATCGTACAGGTCCAATCGAAGTATCGGGTGAAGGAGTATACCCTGGAGCTAACGAATTGTACAACGTACCGGTTGAATTTGATTTCAACTGCAAATATAAAAACGGAATCAAGATCCGGGTTGCCAACTCTTCCAGACTGGAAAAAGGAATGGGCGTTACCTGGTATGGCGAAAATGGCTGGATTCATGTAGACCGCGGAGACGTGATAACCGCCTCTAAACCTGAGCTTCTTTCCGTTGAGCTGGGAGCAAACAAAAAAGCCCTTTACAAGAGCAACGACCATACAGGCAATTTCCTTGAATGTATCCGTACACGCAAAGAAACCATCACGCCTGTTGAAGTGGCTCACCGTTCCATTTCTGTTGGCCTTTTGGGCGAAATTGCCATGACCACCAAACAGGTGATTAAATGGGATCCTGACAAGCAACAAATCATTAATAACGCTGAAGCCAGTAAACTGCTTACCAGAAGCTTCCGCGCTCCATGGAAATTACCAACTATTTAATAGTTACACTCATATATTTAATGCTTTTTCATCCTTTAACCGGGATACTGTTCTAAACCAACCAATGACTGCCAGCAAGGAGATAGGGATAATCTCTGAACTGGCAGTCTTTTTATTGCTTGTGTCTCATCAATGGCTGAATCACAAGCGAAAATCTGTATCTTTAACCTTTCATTTTCAGCCGGTTTTTCCCAGCTGAAAATAATAATGTTAAGAGAAGCAATTGCCTAAAAACCAAAACTATGTTTTCACTGATCATTCCTGTTTATAATGAAGAAGGTTTGATTGATGAACTGGCCTCACGCACCATCAAGGCGGTCGAGTCGTTCATCTCAAACTATGAGATCTTGTTTATAAACGATGGAAGTACAGACAATACGCTCAGTAAATTAATTGAAGTTCGCAAACGCCATTCAAGAATTAAGATTGTTGACCTGTCGCGCAATTTTGGCCACCAGGCTGCTTTTACCGCAGGTCTGGAGCTGTCGATGGGCAACTACGTGGCCATGATGGATGGCGACCTGCAGGATCCCCCCGAACTGCTGGCAGAGATGTATCACAAGATCAAAGAAGAAGGATTCGATATTGTCACCGGTAAAAGAATAGGCCGAAAAGGAAAAAGACTTCGGTTAACAACCAACCTGTTCCATGCCTTCTTTAAGAAGGTGGCCGGAATGGATGATATGGAAAACTCGGGCAACTTCTCGATGATGAACCGGGCGGCCGTTAATGCCCTTGTGAAGATGAAAGAATCTATTCGCTACCTGCCCGGATTACGCTCTTTCATTGGCTTTAACCAGGGATTTGTGGAGTATGTAAGAGAAGAACGCGTGGGAGGAGAACCCAAGATGACCTTTAGTAAACTGATGATGCTGGGCGCGGATGCAATCTTTTCATTCTCAAATTTCCCCATCAAGGTATGCCTTATCCTTGGAATGATGGGAACCTCTGTATTCCTGCTTGCAGGAATGTATGTACTGGCAGCCAAAATACTTGGCTTTGCCTTGATTGGATGGTCTTCCACAGTACTTAGCATTTATTTCCTGGGTTCCATTCAATTGATATTTCTGGGTGTGGTCGGAGAATATGTGTATCGCATTTACAAGGAATCGCAAAAGCGGCCCATCTACCTGGTGAAGAAGTTTTACGACGCAGAACCGGAATAATGCAACCCAAACAACTGAAGATAACGTTCTGGATTTTAGCCGCGGTGCTGCTCATCGCCCTTTTGGGAGTGAGCCGTGATGCCGGCATCTCGGGCGATGAAGAAGTTCATTACCTGCATTCGGAAATGGTTTACAATTACTTCAGCACGATGGGCGAAGATCAATCATCGATCAACACGCCAAAGACCCACCTTCAGTATTACGGCCAGGCTTTCGATAACCTGGTAACGATCCTGATCCATTGGTTTAATATTGAGGACATTTACGGCTTCAGGCATCTAATGAGCAGCCTCTGTGGATGGCTTGCCATCGTGGTAACGGCTCTGTTTGCAGCCCATTTCTCGGGCTATGGGGCAGCTATTGTCGTAGCAATACTCTATGCCCTTTCTCCGGTTTTTCTGGGCCACACGCAAAATAACCTCAAGGATATCCCCTTTGCCCTGGCTTACATAGCCAGCGTGTATTATTCACTCAAACTTATTTATGCTGAAGAAAAAGCCAGCCCAAAGACCGTCCTGCTCCTTATCCTGAGCATCGGGTTTGCCATCGGGATCCGCCCCGGGGGCATCCTGGTTGTGTTCTACCTTGGCTTTTTCATGTTCCTGAATGTGGCTGAAAACCTCATCAAAGTCCATCGGTTGGATTGGAAACAAATCCGAAAATACCTGGTACTTTTCGGTGTGATCTCTATTTCAGGGTACTTTTTAGGACTTGTTTTATGGCCCTACGCCCTGCAAAATCCGTTGCTTCACCCCTGGAAATCGTACCAGGTGATGACCAGCTTCCCAACCACCGTGCGCCAGATCTTTGAAGGGCATTTCGATTGGTCCGATTTTCACCCCTGGTACTATCTCCCAAAGTACATGCTGATCACCATTCCCCTTATCACCTTTGCGGGCATTGTTGCTTTTATCGTTCAGTTTAAAAAAAGCTTTTCTGGCAGCCAGAAAATCCAGCTTTTACTCATCGTTTTTACCATCGTCTTTCCCATCGTTTTTGTTCTTCTGAAACAATCCAACCTCTATGGCTCCTGGCGCCATTTCTTGTTTGTTTATCCGGCCCTGATCCTTCTCTCTGCCCTTGGCCTTCATGCTCTTCTGGCAACTATCAAAAAACGCGTAATCCGCATCGTTGCCATTGGATTGTTACTGGTCCTGTCTTTTCATCCGTTGAAATTCATGGCCCAGAACCATCCGTATTATTACCTGTATTACAGTGAACTCACAGGAGGGCTGAAAGGGGCTTATGCCCGGTATGAAACGGATTATTATTACCATTCCATGCGCGAAGGAGCTGAGTGGCTAAAAAGCTATCTGAAGGATCAACCTCATCAAGGTAAAACCATCGTTGGAGGCAATTTTCCTATCCAGTGGTATTTCAGGAACAATCCGGATATCCGTTTTACCTATATTCCTTATCAGCAGCGCAGTAACTACAACTGGGATTATGCTATTGTAGCTAACAGTTATATTCCTCCCTCACAGCTGAGAAATAAAACCTGGCCTCCATCCAATACCATTCATACGGTAATGGCCGATGGCATTCCCATTTGCGCGGTGATTAAAAGGATGACTAAAGATGATTTGGAAGGCCTGCGTGAACTGAAAAAAGGAGACAACATTAAATCTGCGCTTTTATTGGAAAAAGCTATGGAGGCAGATCCGCAAAATGAATGGATCTGTTATAAATTTGCACAGTCATTGAAAGCCGCAGACAGGAACAGCGAGGCGGAACAAGCGCTTAAACAAAGCCTGGAAATCAACCCTGGATTTGAGCCTGCCCTGATGATGTTGGCAGAGTTGGCCCTTCAGGTGGGTGATAGCCTGCAGGCGGCCAGTTATTATAAAAAAGCGATTCAGGCCAATAAAAAGTTGCTCGATGCCTATGTACAGTTGTCAGGTCTTTATGCTGAAACTAATGTTCCATTGGCTCGTAAAATACTGAAGGACTGTCTGGAAATCAATTCACGCTATAAACCTGCACTGCGGGCTTTGGCTGATACGTATCGACAAACAGCCCCTGGGGTGGCTAAAAAATACGATGAATTAATTAACACTTTAAAATAATTTTAAATTCAAAACAATGAAAAAATTTATTCTGATCGCCTTATTTGGCTTACTATTTTTTGCAGTACCAGCTGTCATTTTCGCACAGGGAGAAGATTCTACGGAAGTATCTTTGGATGAACCAAAAGATACCATTTCAATTGATGATATGGACCCTACTTTTTATGAAGAAGAAGCACCTGCAGAAGAATCAAACACCACAACGTATGCAATCATTGCAGGTATTGTAGTAATTGGCGGAGTTGCCTTTTACATGATGAAAAATAAAAAGAAGTAAGCAATCCGCTCACCGATATATGGGAAAGCCGGCTATAATGCCGGCTTTTTTTGTATTGTCAAATATAGTTTGACACTGAATCTTGCTGGCATACAAAGCATTTCGTTCATGCTGAGAGTCACAAATGAATGTGATTATCTCAAATGGATTTTGATCAAATGCAAAGGTGGTTTACGCTCCATGCCTCTCTTTTTTACCTGGCAATAAAATTCTATTGTCAAAAGCTCTATGTTAACTCTATGTTGAGTCTATGTAGGGCTAATTTGCGTTTTCAAGAACATAGACTAGACATAGGCCTAACATAGAGCTAACATAGGATTTGTGGCTATGGCAGGTAATTTTTTAATAGAAATCCTGTGAAAGGCATTTGCCTGCCCAACATTTCCGCTTGATCCTTTATTCCCGGGATTACTTCTTATAAAAATTCATTTGCTGCACGTAATCCCAGGTGCGGTAAGGAACGAAATGGCGCACATCCTTGCCTGCCTTGATGGATTCGCGGATAAAGGTGGAGGAGATTTCCATCAAAGGGGCGTTGGCCACCTGTACACGCGGATATTGATGGGCAGTTTGAGGATCAAAGCCCGGGCGGGGATAAACGATGATGTCATAATTGGCCAGCAGAATATCGGCATTCTTCCATTTTTTGATGCTGTCCAGGTTATCGCTTCCCATCAGGATATAGAACTGATGGGTGGGGTATTTTTCACTTAAATAAGCCAGCGTATCGATGGTATAGGAAGGCTTGGGAAGGTTAAATTCCACCTTGGAGGCACGAAATCGAAGGTCATCGCCAATGGCACGATTGACCAGCTCCAGTCGCTGATAATCATCCAAAAGCGAGCGTTTACTCTTCAGAGGGTTCTGAGGACTTACCACAAACCATAACTGATCAATTTCAGTGTATTCGACCATAAAATTGGCAATGGCCATATGGCCCACGTGAATGGGGTTGAATGAGCCGAAGTATAGTCCTGTTTTGATCATGCTACCTATTCAAAAATTAAAGTTTAATTGTTTGCTTTCTCTATCGGGCTGCCGTTAACAAACTCCCGGATGCATTTTTCGGCTTCTGCAAATGCTACCGACAACTCTTCGTTGACAATGATGCAGTCGAACTGAGGGGCAAACGATAATTCATATTCAGCCTTGGCTACACGCTTTTCAATCACTTCCGGAGAATCGGTAGAGCGTGATACCAGGCGCTTGCGAAGTTCCTCGACCGAAGGGGGCTGGATAAATACAGCCAAGGCTTTATCGCCGTAATATTCTTTGATGTTGCACCCACCAATGACATCCACATCAAAGATCACATTTTTTCCTTTTGCACAGATGCGTTCTACTTCCGATTTCAGGGTTCCGTAGTAAATTCCTTCATACACTTCCTCCCATTCCAGGAACTCTTCATTGG
>JACMKG010000453.1 GCA_014380255.1 Prolixibacteraceae bacterium
ATAAAAATAGCATCTGCTTCCTGCAGGATACGCACTTTCTCAGGCGTTACATCACTCAGGATACGGATGCCTAATCCCGGTCCGGGGAATGGATGACGGCCCAAAAGCTCTTGTTTAATGCCCAAAGCCTTCCCTACCCTGCGCACTTCGTCTTTGAAAAGCAGGTTCAGCGGCTCAACCACTTTCAGGTTCATCTTTGCAGGTAACCCTCCAACGTTGTGATGGGATTTGATGGTGGCTGAAGGCCCGTTAACCGAGACCGATTCAATCACATCTGGATAGATCGTTCCCTGGGCCAGCCATTTGACATCTTTTATCTTGTGCGCTTCCACATCAAATACTTCAATGAAGTCGCGGCCAATAGTTTTACGTTTTGTTTCAGGATCGGTAATTCCGGCCAGATCATCCCAGAATTTCTGACGGGCATCCACTCCTACCACGTTCAATCCCATGTGCTGATATGAGTCGAGAACCTGTTGGAATTCGTCCTTGCGCAACAAACCGTTGTCAACAAAAATACAAGTCAAGTTTTTCCCAATGGCCCGATGCAGTAAAACACCGGCTACCGTTGAATCAACACCTCCTGAAAGGCCAAGCACCACTTTATCGTCTCCCAGCTTTGCCTGTAGCTGCTGGATGGTTGTTTCAATGAATGAATCCGGAGTCCAGTCCTGTTGGCATCCGCAGATATCTACCACGAAATTTTGCAGCAGTTGGGTACCTTCGGTGGTATGGTAAACTTCAGGGTGAAACTGTATACCAAAGGTTTGTTCACCTTCAATCTGGTAAGCAGCCTTATCCACATCAGCGGTACTGGCAATGACGCGGTAGTTTTCCGGCACACGCTCAATGGTATCCCCGTGAGACATCCACACCTGGGTGTGTTCGCTGATGCTTTTAAACAGCGGGTTGGCAGCATCTACAAAGCCTAGGTTGGCTCTTCCATACTCGCGTGAATTGGAAGGCATCACTTCGCCCCCGAAATAGTGAGACAGGTACTGAGCACCGTAACAAACTCCCAAAAGGGGTAAATGGCCTTTTATAAGCGATAAATCTGGCTTTGGAGCATTCGCATCCCTCACAGAAAAAGGGCTTCCTGAAAGTATCACCCCTTTGACGGTTTCATCAATAGCGGGATAATGGTTATATGGATAGATTTCGCAATATACATTTAACTCTCTTACACGTCGTCCAATCAATTGAGTGTACTGTGAACCAAAATCGAGTATCAGAATTTTTTCCTGCATGGGATATTTTTTATTTGCGCCAAAGATAATTAAAAATAAAAAGGTAGAAGTTGGAACTACCACTCGCGGCAGAGAAGTAAGAAAAAAGTAAGGAATGCCGAAGCTTGAAAGATCCTTAGCGGCTGACTACTCTATTTAAAGAATCAGAAACTTTACAATTTACCAACTCTTAAATTACAATAGTCAGCCGCTTAGTATCTTTACTGCTCAGGGTCTTTTCACAATCTTCTGGGTGAGCAGAACAACATGGTTTTGAGTAATTCGAATGACATACAATCCGGGTACCAGTGTATTGGATGCTTCAAATTTGAACTTAATTTGCCCTTTCTGAATTTCAACCGGACTTTTTCGTATTAACATGCCTCCTTGATTGATTAATTCGGCATAACCTGGTCCATTTACTAATGCGGACAATTGAATGTTTAGCTGGTCGGTAAACGGATTAGGATAGACAGGGGGTGCATTTACAACCACCGGATCTTCATCCTCCGTATATTCATAAGGCCACATACCATCCAGATAAGCCAGGCGTAGGGAGATCCAACCTTTCATCCAGCTAACCTCCGCGTCATAACTTTGTCCGACGTAATAATTGGGCCATATGTATTTTCCTATTACACCAGTCCAGCGTTGGTAATTGCGTTCCTGCGCTTCCGACAAAAGGCTTACCAGGCTATCGGTCACATAGTTAATTCGTTGATCGGAAAATTCATGTTCACGGATCTCTGTCCATCGCTTTTTGAGTTTCTGGACATAAGCCTTATCACTCATCAGCTTTTTCCACCAGAATGGAACCTGGTTGTTATCTTTGACTAAATTTTGCTCATATACAAAACCGGTGGTTTGCCAGCCGTTGAAATAATTAGCATTTCCATAAGTGAGATTAAAATCCCAGATGGGGCCGCAATTTACAAGGCCATTTTTATCTTTATAAAGGTATGAACTTAAGCGATAACCATCAACATTTCTTGACATTTCATTGATGATCATGAAATCGATAAACGAAGAATCATTCAGATATTGATGATAACTACCAGTGCCTGTAAATTTCTCATAATACAGCGCATTTTCCATATCTCTTATGTACTTTTGAATATACGACTTTTGTTCAAAGGTAATTTCATCAGATTTGGGGTAATGGTACTGATAAGTGGTGCTATTTGAATTGTTGACAAAAGTGGAATACCAGTCGACACCGGTTCCACCGGTAGTTTTATCGATTTTGATGATATAGCCGCCGGTCAGGTTCTCTCCCGTATTATCAGTGGGTAGTAACTTAGCAATGTCAACCCGGTTCTTGTCTCTTTTGATCTTTTCCATCAATACATATACGCCCTGATACTTTTCGTTTACAAACAGTTCCACAAAACGGCAACGCGGAGCATAATGCCCGAGAGATGCATCCAGGGTATAGGTGAGCACATCTCGGATCATGGTTTTATCGGTATAGGGAGCATACAGTATCCAGTCGTTTTCTAAAGGCATCCCTAACAGGGAAGCATTCAAATCCAGCCCATCAGAAGACCTGGTTTCAAACCCGTAGCTTTTCTTTGGAAACAGGTCCTGGGATGAAGAACCCCTTATTTCAATGGCGATGTTGCCGTTATAGTCATTCTTGGGATCAGTCAATGCATTACGCTTACCCGGGCCATTCCATATGATACCCATGGAAGCATTAATTTTAGGCTCATTCACAATGGTTTGGCCATTGGTATTCAAAAAAACTAACGGAAGATTGGACGAATCAAATGTCTGGGTAAAAGCTTGGAGCGCAAAAAAAAGGAAAAGGGAAATAAAAAATAAAAACTTCCTGTAACAAACCATTCGGTTCAAGTATAAAAATAAGTACTAATAAAAAAGCAAAGCTTTCTTTAAAAGAAAG
>JACMKG010000454.1 GCA_014380255.1 Prolixibacteraceae bacterium
CAACGATCACGCTGGCCAGAAACAGGAACAGGTAAAGGTTGATGAAGGCCACAATAAATGTTGAGATGCCCTGGCGCAGTTCATCCTGGCGGGTGAAATAGGGCAGGTTCAGGTATCCAAGGTAGTCGCCCTGTGTATTCATAATAGGCTCGTAAGCCGAGAGGTAGGAGAGGTTCCCAATTTTTTCGGGATGGAAATAATGAAGCTGATACCTTTCCGAGAGCTCATAAAAGGCTTCGGCATTCATCCTTTCCGAAGTAATGCCTATACGGAAGATCTCAGGCCTGGAGGAGGCGATCAGGTCGCCTTTGATGTCATAGATGTTGATATCGGTTTTAAAGATATTGGAAAGGTTGTACAGTTCCTCGTAAAGCCACTGCTGCAATTCAGGGGTGATGGAACCTACACTGTTCATGCGGTTTTCAATCTCCCCTGCGATGGATTCCATCTTTCCCTGCAGGTCGATCTGGTGGCGTTTTTTATATTCCTGAATGTTGTAATAAATGGTTCCGGCCGCTACGAAGAGCAGGGAAATCAATACCACCGAGATGATGGCTACCTGAATCTTAAAGCGAAGGTCGCGCGGGATGATAAATTTGCGAAGGTTCGGATTGCCGATAATGGTAATAAACAATACAAAGACAAAATAAAACACGAACAGGTAAGGAAACGAGATCAGGTAATCCAGAAAGCCAAGTGCTTCGTTGCTTACAATGATAAAGTTCTTGTCATCCGGCCTGTAAATAACATGGTTGTACCCATCCCACCGGCGCAGCTGGAATTCATTGTCAGATCCGGTAATGTTATACGATTGCAGGTAATAATTGTAGGTATATTCGCCCGAGCGGTTAACCAGTTCATCATCAAAATACTTGGCATAGGAGAGATACTTGTACCTGAAGGGCTTGATCAGCGATTTGTCCATGAGCAATTCGGGGAAGCCGATACCTTCTGAAATGGGCTTGGAGTACATGGTGATGAAGATGGAGAAACCGTGCGAGTCATCGGCCAGCGGATAATGGATTTTTCCCAGGTATACCAGCCCTTCCATGTTATTCATATAATAGAATTTGCTGCCCGGGATACTGATACCCGCCTCGTCGATCATCTTGTCAAAGTATGGGAAACAAGGAACTGAGCTGTTCTGATCTTCAATGAGCACATTGTCCCGGCCGGTACAAAAGGTGTACATGATGGCGTATTTTCTGAAATAGCCGTCGAAATAGTTGCGGTTCAGGTAGCTTTCCAGTTCTTCATAAGGAGGGGTAAGCAGTTTAGGGATGATTGAATCGGTGTTAAACTGGTTCTGCATATTGGTCATGAACACCTCAGCGATGGGATCTTGCTCAGAGCCCAGATTGACGGCCATCAGCCTTTGCACCTGTATGTCGCGCTGGCCGATTGTTTTATAGATGACAATCAGGCTGACAATGGAGAACAGGGAAATGAACAAGATGGTATAGGAAAGGGAAAAACGACCGATATGCAGTCTTTTTATCTGGCTGTGCAACAGGTTGACCGATAAAAACAAGGTCAGCAGGTAAACCACGGGAGTGTCAAAAAACACACATAGCAGGATGGAAGCTGGCAGGGCTATTAAATGGAATCTGAGGAAAACATTCTTATTTACAAAATGGGCTGTTTTCTCCAGTATCTTAAGGTTGATCAGAAAAACGGAAAAGAGCAGCAATGCGATGGCCAGATGGCTGCTTATACTGAACTGATCGATGTCGGTTATCCGGTTCAGTTTATAGGTAATGCTGCTGTTGCTGATCAGGTTGGCAATCATCAGCCCGACAAGCTGGTAAAGCAACGCCACGAAGATGAAGGAAGGGATGATCAGTTTGTTTTTCGATTTGCCGTGGATGGTAAATTCCCTTGCAAAGATCAGGCACCAGAAAAAGAAAAGGGTGGTGAGAAGAAAAAAGTCACCCAGGGAGGGCAGCCACCGTGCCACCGCGTAATACCGGGGACTGAATATGTCCAGGTGTTTCAGGATGGCAGGAATGCCGAAAAGGATATGAATCCAGTAAATTATAAACAGGATTATCAGCAGGGTGAGCATTTTTACAGGGAAGCTTTCTGCCAGGTAATCGTTCATCTTGCCATACAGGGCCATGAGTAAGAATATCAATCCCAGCAAATACAGGATAGCTGTGAGATAGAGTTTCGATTCATTGAATTTTCTTGCCCCGGCAGGCAGGATGGAAAACAGGTATTGATCCTCTCCGGTTCGTATCTCATAAGAGCCCTTGCTATTCTCTCCAAGGATTTTGAAGCTGGAAGGTAAGTTGAAAGGTGCAATGAATTTATTTTCAAGGAACTGATTCTCGTAGGAATAATTGTTCCGGATATGAATAAAGCCTATTAACAGATGATCGCCAACTGTTCTCTTGCGCGCTTCAAAGATTCCATTGGGCAGAATAACCAGTTCATTGTCCCTCACTATGCGGGATTCCAGGTTGGGAAAGGAAAAATAGTTGCTTGACCAGTACACCATTTCCTGATTTTTAAAAAGGAGGATGCCCATGCCTTCTTCTTCAAAGAGGTTGTTGTAAGGTGAAAAAGCAGATGCATAATTTCTCCCGGGTACAGTACCGGAGATTTTTTTCTGGACCTCGTCCAGTATTTTAGATAGTTTTATCTCCTGATCGAACAGGGTTTGCTGAAAGGTCTTGATCAGTTTTTTCTCAGGCTCGTGTGACAGGGTTCGGTGTTCCAGGATAGAAGCCGCCAGGAACAAGAGCACCGCGATGATGGGGAAAAGATATTTACGGAATTCGGCCATGTCATTTAAATGTTAATTAACGTAAGTTGCCAGAGGCCTGGGATCAGTGGTCAGTTGCCAGTGATCGGTAAAAAATGCCCTGTTCATCTTTATCTTTTGATCCATGTATTTCTTGCCAGAGGCCAGTAGCTCTTTCTTATTATTCACTTGTTCTATTCCGTTGCCGGTAACCTGAACCCATTATCCATTCAACCCGGATGATCTCATTGTTACTGATGATGATACGGTTCTCCTTTTAAGATGGTAAAGGCACGGTAAAGCTGTTCGGTAAAGATAAGCCTGACCATCTGGTGAGAGAACGTCATTTTTGATAAACTCACCTTGCCATTTGCCCGTGCATAAACTGCCGGGGAAAACCCGTAAGGCCCGCCGATCACAAATACCAGGCGCTTGAGGCCTGAGAGCATTTTCTTCTCCAAAAATCGTGCAAATTCAACCGATGAGGCTTCCACACCGTTTTCATCCAGAAGGAACAATTCGTCGGACGACAGCACTTGCTGCAAAATCAGTTCCCCTTCCTTGTCCTTTTGCTGTTCTTCACTCAGGTTTTTCGAGTTCTTGATATCCGGGATAATCTTCATTTCGAAGAGAATATAATGAGGGATGCGCTTAGTGAATATTTCCAATCCTTTGCGCAGATATTCCTCGTCTGTTTTTCCAATTACAAGAAGGCTGATTTTCATTTGAATTTTGTTACTTTTACAAAGGTATTTCTTTACGGAAATAATTGCACGATTTTTGGTGATGATTCCCTCTGAATGTAGTTGGTACGAAAATTATTAAAGATGAAGAATTCAAAATTCAAATTTGTTTTATTGTTTCTTGGCCTGTTTGCCTTTGTTTCCCCATCCTTTGCCCAGATACCAGGTGAGGTTGTATTGAGTATCCAGAATGGCAATGATGAAATGCTGGCGAAATATTTCAATCAGAATGTGGAACTGGTGGTTCAGTCGCACGATGATGTATTCAGTAAATCGCAGGCGAGGCAGATTGTAGCTGAGTTTTTTAAAGCCAATAAACCCAAGCAGTTCAGTATTATTCACCAAGGAGGCAAGGATGGGGCCAGGTATGCCATCGGAAGCCTGGTGACCAGCACAGGCAATTTCCGCGTTTATTTTTTACTTAAGAACAAAGAGGACAACTCCTATATTCATCAGTTAAAAATAGAAAAGCAGAATTAATGCATGGAAAAATCGCCAGGAAAAGTATATTTATCTGGAAAAAGATTTTGATAAAGGCAAAGAGGGTCACATTTCCCGGATTTGATGGATTGCCTCTTTATGATGTAATGGTATTCTTTGGACGAAGTATCATTGACGGATCGTTAACCACCAGGGCATCGGCTATTTCTTTCAGTTTCCTGATGGCTTTATTTCCTGCCATTATCTTCCTCTTTACCCTTATCCCTTATATCCCGATTGAGAATTTCCAGAGCGAGTTGTTTTTGCTGATCAGAGACATGGTTCCAGCCACTGCCTTCCTGGCCATCGAGGAGACGGTCGAGGATATTCTTACCCAGCAACGTGGCGACCTGCTTTCCCTGGGTTTTCTCATGGCCCTTATTTTTGCAACCAATGGCCTGGCTTCGATGATGAGCGCCTTTGATGCCTCTCTGCACACCTTCGAACGGCGCACCTGGTGGGGGCAGTATCTTATCGCCTTACTGCTGATGATTATCCTGTCTTTTTTACTAACCATTGCCATTGCCCTGATCACTACAGGGCAGTATTTTATCAATTACCTGGCTGAACAAGGTTTCCTGAAGGATCAGTTTACCATTCATATGCTCACCATCGCCAAGTGGATGGTGATTCTGCTGCTGTTTTTCATTGCCAATTCATTTTTATATTACCTGGCCCCGGCCAAGAAAACCACCTGGCGTTTTATTTCAGCAGGCAGTACCCTTGCCACGGTATTATGCGTGCTTACTTTCTTTGGTTTTTCCTACTATATCAATCGTTTCGGGCAATATAACAAGTTGTATGGATCTATAGGCACCCTGTTGGTAATCATGCTTCTAATGTACCTAATTTCGTTTATTTTGCTGGTAGGCTTTGAACTCAATGCCAGTATCCATGAGGCCAGAAAGTATTCCAAAAGAGACACCCTGCCCGACCGTCAGGGTAGACGATAAGCGTTGATAATTTACGATTACCTGCCCGCCAGTTAAGTTCTTGCACAAGGCAGGCGGGGACAATTTACAATTTACTATTGGTCGCTCTTTTCATCAATCTGCCAACGATCAAGGGTCACGATGTATCGTGACCTTACGCGGCTACTGCCAACTTTTCAAACGTTTTTTCAAACCCTTCAAACCTTTTCAAACTCTTTTCAACCCTTGCTTTTCCGGCTTACTTGCCCATTCTGAAAAGAATCTCTTTTTCTTCTTTTGACAGGGAGCCGTAGCCTGACTTGCTGATCTTTTCAAGGATCTCGTTCATGCGTTCCTGCTCCTGGTTTTTCATTTGGTTATATTCCAGATCATTTGCTGGCTTGCGGTAAGTAACCCTTACTTTTGGCTTGGGAGTAAACAGTTTTTTGAGCTTGCCAGAGAGCCAGGCGATGCCTTTGGATTGGTCAAAGCCCCTTTTGAGCTGAAGGATATAGACCACGCCCCAGAAGGCGCCTCCCAGGTGAGCCAGGTTACCTCCTGCGTTGGATGTTGAGATGCCAATCACGTATAAGAGTACCGAGATCAAGGCGATGTATTTTATCCGCAGAGGTCCGATAAACAACAGGTGTATCGTGTGATTGGGAGCATGCATGGCAAGGGCTGTTACAATGGCAATAACCGAAGCCGATGCTCCCAGAAGCCTTGCTCCTCCAAGGCTTTCAGCAAAAACAGGGAAGAAATTGTATCCCAGGATATAAAACGCTCCACCGGCCAGGCCTCCCAACAGATAAAGGGTAAGCAGCTTGGCCTGATTGAAGTAGCCCAGGAAGATCTGTCCCATCCAGTAAAGCCATAACAGGTTGAAAAGGATGTGCAGAAAATCGAAATGCAAGAACATATAGGTAAACAGGGTCCAGGGCCTGGAGAGCAGAGTCTGCAGGTCGGCTGGAAGGGCCAGCCAGTCGATGAAAGGGAATTCTATCCCTGCCAGAAAATAAAACACATTCACGATCCGGATCAGCAGAAACGCGCCCAGGTTGATATAGATGAGCCGGGTAAGTGTTGAACCTTCGCGGAATGATTCTTTTATTTCATCCAATACGTTCATGCTAATAAAAGTTGTTGGTCGTCTTATTCCAGTATTTGATCATGATAAAGCCAAAGAGCATCCCCCCGAGGTGTGCAAAATGGGCAATGTTGCTGCCTGTATTGGCAATTCCTGAGAACAGTTCGATGGCCCCGTAGCCCATTACAAAGTATTTGGCCTTGATGGGTATGGGCGGGAAGAGCAGCATGAGTTGTGTATTGGGAAACAGCATCCCGAAGCCCAGCAATAGTCCGAAGACGGCTCCTGAAGCCCCTACTGTGGGAGTATTGAGTATGGCATTCAGCTTTGCAGAAAGCGGATCGATATAGTTTTTTCCCTGGGATAAAATGTCAGCTCCCTGCATCATCACGTTTTGTACTTCTTCTGGATTCATTTTAGAGGCAACGCTCTGGAATTCGATAAAGGTGACAAAGCTGTGCAAGGCTGCTGCCCCAAGGCCTGTTACAAAGTAGTAAATAAAAAAACGCTTGGGACCCCATACACTCTCCAGCACACGGCCAAACATCCACAGGGCAAACATATTGAACGCCAAGTGCATAAGTCCTCCATGCATAAAGATATGAGTTACCAACTGGTAGGGCCTGAAGGAAGGTGACTGGAAATAATGAAGTCCAAGGATGCGGGTTAAATCAATGCCGCGCATCTGTAAAACGAAGGTTGCAAAAAGCATGATTACATTGATGATAATCAGGTTCTTTACTACCGGAGGAAGAGTGTTTGAACTGGGTCTGTAACTTTGCATTGTGTGTGTATTAAATTTTAAATGTTGAATGTTGAATTATAAATGAACGATTTGCATTCAACATTCATAATTCATAATTTATCATTTCTTTTGTTTTGCCAAAGTAGTTATTTTATGCTTTTGTTCAACTAATCAATTCTTATTTCAACAGTTTTTCAAAATCTTCCAAGGGCATAATGGATAAGATCTTTTTCCCTTTGGGTGAAAAATTAGGCGTCTGGCAGGCAAAGAGATTATCTATCAGTTCATTGATCTCAATAGGCTTTAATGCTTGTCCATAAGGTATTGCCGAAGCCTGGGCCAGTGAAATGGCAACTGTCTCCCTGGCTTTCCCTTGCAGGTCGGCAGGCGAGCTTTTATGCTCCTGCAGCAGGCTTTCGATCACTTCTACAGGCGACAAGGTATTGAGTACGCCCGGGGTGCCGTTGATAATAAAGCTG
>JACMKG010000084.1 GCA_014380255.1 Prolixibacteraceae bacterium
ATGTATACTAAATTCTGTGAGCGAAGAGGCTGGAGACTGGAAGTAACCAATACCAGTGAAGGTACTTCGGGTGGGTATAAGGAAATCGTGGCTACCATTACTGGAGAAGGCGTTTACGGAATTATGAAATATGAATCAGGAGTTCATCGTGTACAGCGTGTCCCACAGACCGAAACCCAGGGAAGGGTGCATACTTCGGCAGCAACGGTTGCAGTGCTTCCTGAAGCCGAGGAATTCGACATTGACTTAAGGGACAGTGATATCCGTAAAGATACGTATTGCTCTTCAGGCCCTGGCGGTCAGTCTGTGAATACGACTTACTCGGCCATTCGTCTAACACACATTCCTACAGGAATCGTGGTAACCTGCCAGGACCAGAAATCGCAGATCAAGAACCTTGCAAAGGCAATGATCGAATTGCGTACCCGTATCTATAACCAGGAACACCAAAAATACCTGGATGCCATTGCTTCCAAGCGTAAAACAATGGTTTCAACAGGCGATCGTTCTGCCAAAATACGTACCTATAACTGGCCACAGGGCCGGATCACGGATCACCGCATCAATCTTACCATCTATAACCTTCAGGCTGTAGTGGGTGGTGATCTGGATGAAATCATCGACAAGTTGCAGGTCGAAGAAAACGCAGAAAGACTCAAGGAAGCTGAGATTTAATGTTTATTACTAAGCGGGTGACTTTAAGTTAGTAAGCGGGTGACTTTAAGTCACCCGCTTACTAATAAGAAAACAGGGAAACAATCCGTGTAATCTTTTTTGAAATCCGTGTAATCTTTTTTTAACATGAACAGAGAACAACTTTTTGAACAGATCAAGCAAAAGCGTAGCTTTTTATGTATTGGATTGGATACCGATATTCTGAAGATCCCTCGTTTTTTAAATGAAACAAGCGATCCCATCTTTGCTTTTAACAAAGAAATCATTGATGCCACGCAGGATCTGTGCGTTGCCTACAAACCAAACCTCGCCTTCTACGAAAGCCAGGGAGTTGCCGGTTGGATAAGTCTGGAGAAAACCGTGAAATATATCCGGGAGAAATACCCTGAACAGTTTATCATCGCTGATGCCAAACGAGGCGATATCGGAAATACTTCGAACCTGTATGCAAGGGCATTTTTTGATCACATGGACTTTGACGCCGTGACCGTCGCTCCATATATGGGTGAAGATTCGGTAAAGCCTTTCATGACTTACCTCGATCGCTGGGTAATTTTACTGGCTTTAACTTCCAATAAAGGAGCGGCCGATTTCCAATATCTTAAAAATAGTGAAACCGGTGAGCAGTTGTTCGAATCAGTATTGAAAACTTCTCAGAACTGGGGTTCTGTCGACAATATGATGTATGTGGTAGGGGCTACCAAAGCCGAGAAGCTGGAAGAAATCCGTGAACTGGTACCCGATCATTTTCTGTTGGTACCCGGTGTAGGCGCTCAGGGTGGAAGCCTTGAAGAAGTGGCCAAATACGGCATGAATGACAAGTGTGGCTTGCTGGTCAACTCCTCTCGTCAAATCATTTATGCTTCCGATGGCGAAGACTTTGCCGAGAAAGCACGCAACGAGGCAACCAACGTTCAGGTTGAAATGGAAGAACTGTTGCTTGAAGCCGAGTTATTGTAGAAAAATTATAGGGAGCATCCTGTTTCTTTCGTAATAAGGCAGCCGTTCTGTCGGACACTTGGCCCTTTCCTTATGGTTGCTTTTACATTTGTTAATATCCTAAATAAGTCATAATCCAACCCAATATCAGTCTAAATGCATATAGACTGGTATTGGGTTGGACTTTTTTTTGCGTAGTATTTTACCAATGAGAACTCTTGGCAATTAAACTATGAAAGGCCTCGTGAAGAGCCTTTTTAATCAAAGGTCATTCGATAATCGTTCGAAGGTGATTCGAAGGTCGTTCGAAGGCTATTCGTTGAGCAATGAACAACCTTCGAATAGCTTTCGAATAGTTTTCGAATAATCTTCTTATCACCAAGGAAACGAAAGGGAGACGTTTAAAGCCAGTGAAGCATAAATATGCCTCTTACGAATGAAGGTTCGTCGGATAAAAAAGTTTTTTCAGTAAGTAAAGCTTAGAATGGATTTTTGAATCTTACGGAAAGTCACATGGCTTTTTGGAAGCATGAATTGGGCCCTTACAGTCTTTTTAAAGGCTTTTTGATGGTGAAATTGATACAGCTTAATTGAAATGATCCGCTTTACTGGAAGGGATATTCTATTAGATGGGAAAGGGTTAAAAAATCAAGGTAAGCAACAAATATCTTAATATCATTCCGCAGAGGCTGAAAATCAAAGCATCTTTTACCCTGTATTTTAGCATTCCGGCGGCCAGTGAGACGACCGGAGAGGAAAGGGGAAGAAGGTTTGAAAAGAATAAGGCGTAGTTGCCGTATTTTCGAATTTCAGCTTCTGCTTTTTGATATCTGCGCCTACCTATCAGCTGGTCAATTACCTTTGTGCTGAAGAAGTATCCTACCAGGTAGTCAACGGTCTGCGCGGCCATGGCCGTAGCAACAGCCACCAGGTTAAGCATCAGAGGGTCATAACCTGTACGAAGGTATAAAATGAAAGCCAGTTCCATGGGCATCAGCAGAAAGATAAACAGGTAGCCTGTGAAATTGACCAGGGCAAAAGAAAACATGCCATTCTCGTTGTATTGATAGATATCCTTGCCAATGGTTAGGGAAGCAATGACGGTCATGAGGGTAACCAGCAAGACGAAGATGGTAATTTTCCGGATGTCAAACCTTGCCCGTCGTTTCATAGTTGGTTTTGAATAAAGGATGTTCTTCCATTCAAATTTAACCAATCATTTCAAATTAACAGCGATTATAGAATTACTTATTTTCACTTGAAAGATATTTATCTTGCTGAAATTATTTTTTATTGACTTTATCGGTTTTCCTTTCATTTGATGCTTTGATCTAAACCTCTAAGCTGTTATTGTTGATTTCTACTTGCAAATACTTTCCATTATTTGTGCTACTAGCTTATAAAACCTACATTTGCACTGGAAATAAAGCTATAAACAAATCAATAAAAGTCATGAGATTTATCTGTTTCGCTCTTGTTGTTCTATCCGTTGTAACAGCTTGCACTTCTTCTAAGAATCCCGTGAAGAGTGAATATCAAAAGATTTCAGGATATGCACAGGGCACTACCTACCATATTACTTATGAGAATTCGAACCAGGAGGATTATACCGCTGACATTGAAACAATCTTAAAGGATTTTGACAAATCGTTGTCTATTTATGATTCAACGTCCCTTATTTCGAGGATCAATGACAATGATCCAACGGTTGAAGCAGATGACTGGTTTATAGAAGTGTTTAATAAATCAGCTGAAGTAAATGCCGTTTCGGGGGGAGCATTCGACATTACCGTAGGCCCTGTTGTAAGTGCCTGGGGCTTTGGAAATGGCCCGGTTGCCAAGCATGACAGCGCTTATATCGACAGCCTGCTACAGTATGTGGGAATGGATAAGGTTAAACTTGAAGGGAGAAAGGTTATCAAAATGTATCCCGGGGTGAAAATCGATGTAAATGCCATCGCCCAGGGGTATTCTGTAGATGTGGTATGTGATTTTTTTGAAAGCAAGAACATCGAAAATTACCTGGTTGAAATTGGGGGTGAAGTGCGCGGCAAAGGAACCAATGCCAAAGGCATGTCCTGGCGTATTGGCATCGACAGGCCCAAAGACGGCAACATTATACCCGGGGAAGAGTTGCAGGCCATCATTGAAATCAATAATAAATCACTGGCCACATCGGGCAACTACCGTAAGTTTTTTGTTGAACAAGGCGTTAAATATGCGCATACCATTGATCCCAAGACCGGTTTCCCGGCCCGCAACACCCTGCTCAGTGCAACAGTGGTTTGTGATAATTGTGCCGCCGCCGATGCCTATGCCACTTCCTTCATGGTCCTAGGTGTTGAAAAGAGTAAGGAAATGCTTTCCAAGCTTAAGGATGTAGAAGTTTACTTTGTTTATAGCAACGATAAGGGTGAATATGAAATATTTTTCTCTGAAGGCATGAAAAAGATGATTGTTGATGAGACGAAGTAAATTTATGGAAGATTGCTTCGCATCAGGTCGGGACGATTGGTCGTGATGGCTTTTACCCCAAGATCTACAAGCCGTTTGGCTTCTTGCGGATCGTCAATGGTCCACGACCATACATCATAGCCTAATTCATTGGCACGGCTTACTGTTTGCTGATCGATAATTTTAGAGCTCAGGTTGATGCCATCTATTCCACTTTTAATCACTTCATCCATTTTTGCCTGAACTTCAGTAGGCGAGCTGCTTAGCCAGTAGCAGGCATTTTTAGGGAACATTTCTTTTGCTTTCACAATGGTTTCCCAATTGAATGCGATAAAAATCAGTTGCTTTTTCTTCCTGCTTTTTTGAACAACTTTCTTTAAGGCAGGAAAAACCTCTTGTCCACACTTAATTTCGATGACCATTTTTTTGCCTTTAGGTACCGTTGAAATCATTTCTTCCAGGAACGGTATTTTTTCGCCTTTGTAATGAATGGCATCTTTCCACGATCCGGCATCCAGTGTGCGTAACACCTCTGAATTGGTTTCTGACGGTAGGTACGATTGGCCTGTTGTGCGTTTGGTATTTCCATCATGCATTACCATCACGCGGTTATCTTTTGAGAGGTAAATATCCACTTCCACTGCATCCGCATCTTGTTCCCATGCCAATTTCGCGGCAGCAACCGTATTTTCAGGAGCTGTAAACGATGAGCCGCGATGGGCAATAAGGATAGGCTGAGCTATTGAAGTCATACTTAGAAGAATGATAAGTGTGATCGAGTAAAAATATTTCATACCAATGATCGTTAGTTTTTTACGGTGAATATATAAAAAAGGAGTACAAAAATAAATGAAATGAGTCGATACCGGGTTAAACTTTAACTAAAAACTTTGTATCGGAACCAGTCATGCGTCGGAACCCGTAAGAGCAAATGCATGAATAGGAATGTTTCTGTGCCATTCCTTTTTTATTTCTAAATGACTATTTTTGCCTTGCATAAAATAAGTTGACACTGTTTGTGTAAACAGAAACTTTAAAAAACGCAAAGTATATGGGTTTCATTCATTCTATAAAATATAGTTATCTGTGGATAGCACCCATGAATCATCCTATTGAAACTGTTAATTTATCCTCCCGCTGATGTTTGAACCTATTTCCAGATTCATATTAAAGAACAGGATTTTATTGATTGTAATCCTTGCCCTGAGTACAGCCTTTATGGCTTACAAGGGTAAAGACGTGAAGCTGTCATACGAAAATTCCTCTTTATTACCCGACAGAGACAGCACAAAGCTTGAATACCTTGAATTTAAAAAGCTGTTCGGCGAAGATGGCAATGTGATTGTTATTGGGGCAGTGAATCCCGATATATTTACCCTTGACCAGTTTAATGCCTGGGCGGATTTAGGGAATACCCTGGGTCAGGTGGATGGAGTGCGTGAAGTTTTAAGCATATCAAAGGCTATCAACCTGGTTAAAAATGATTCTACCCACCAGTTTGATGTGCTTCCGCTAGTAAATAAAAAAGCCGGTTCACAAGCAGAAGTGGACAGTCTGAAAAATCAACTGCTGAATCTTAAGATATACGAGGGGCTGCTTTATAATTCAAAGACCCATGCCACCCTAATGACGCTTACGCTCGATAAGCAGAAGCTGAATGATATTAGCCGCATTGCATTGATTGATCAGATTGTAAAAGAAGTAGAGGCTTACCGCACGCAAAACAAGGTGGAAGTTCATTATTCGGGGATGCCTTATATCCGGACAGTGACTATGCAAAAGGTAAAACAGGAGCTTTTCCTTTTTATCATTATGAGCATAGCTGTTGCAGCTTTTATCATGTTTCTGTTTTTCCGCTCCCTGAAGGTGGTTTTCAGTTCCCTGTTGGTTGTCGGGATAAGTATCCTGTGGGTTTTGGGGACGACCGTTTTGTTTAATTTCAAGATAACGATACTAACCGGCGTCATACCCTCGCTCATCGTAATTATCGTGATCGAGAATTGCATTTACATCCTGAATAAATACCACTGGGAGTTCAGAAGCCACGGCAATAAGATGAGAGCCTTGGCACAGGTGATCCAACGCATCGGCTTTGCCTCACTGATGACCAATGCTGCCACGGCCTTAGGCTTTGCCGCCTTTATCCTGGTGCCAAACCAGATGCTGCGTGAATTTGGGGTGGTTACCTCGATCAATATCATGGTTTTATATGTCCTGAGCATTATCTTGCTACCAATCATATTCAGCCTAGTTGAACCTCCGAAGGCAAAGCATCTGAAACATCTTGACAGTAATTTCTTTGGAGCCGTTTTAGATAAAGTGATGTATCTGATCAGTTATCGCCGCAAACTGATCTACGGCATTGCAGCGGGCCTTGTACTGATCGGTGGAGTTGGGCTGTGGATGATGAAAACATCCGGTAAAATAGTAGACGATTTCAGGGATGATGACCCCATATACATGGATCTTAAATTCTTTGAGAATCATTTTGGCGGAGTGATGCCATTCGAGATTTCGGTGGATACCAAAAAGAAGAACGGGGTAATGACTTATTCAACCATTCAGAAAATTAACCAGCTTCAGGATGTAATCAACCAGCATCCTGAATTTTCCAAGCCCCTTTCACTTATAGAAGTATTTAAATTTGCCCGCCAGTCATACTATGGAGGTGATTCGAGCAAATACTCGCTTCCCAGTTCCATGGAGAAAAACTTCATTCTTAGCTATATTCCCCAGAACATGGAAAACAAGGGAGGTGGCCTGCTTAAATCTTTTCTGGACAGTTCCAAGCAGATTACCCGGGTAAGTTTCCAGATGGCTGATGTGGGTACCAAGCATATGGATTCGCTGATGGCCTCCATAAAGCCACAGGTTGACAGCATCTTCGACCCTGCCAAATTTGATGTAAAACTGACAGGCAACAGTGTAGTGTATGCCAAAGGAACCAATTTCCTGATCCGTAATTTATTTGAAAGCGTAGGTATTGCCATCCTTTTGATCTCACTGCTGATGGCTCTGCTCTTTTCATCGTTACGTATGATACTGGTATCCATGATTCCAAATATCATTCCACTGCTTATTACAGCCGCCATCATGGGCTTTGCAGGTATTCCCATTAAGCCCTCGACAATCATTGTCTTCAGCATAGCATTGGGCATCTCGGTCGATAATGCCATTCAATATCTTTCGCGTTACAGGCATGAGCTTAAAGTAACCAACGGGAATATCAAGCAATCGGCTCTCAGCGCTTTGCATGAAGCGGGCTTCAGTATGATTTACACCAGTATCGTGCTGGTCCTTGGCTTTAGTGTATTTATCGTTTCCGAGTTTGGAGGCACACAGGCTCTGGGGATACTTATTTCGACAACCTTGCTCATTGCCATGTTTTTCAATATCATGGTACTTCCTTCGTTGTTGCTTTCACTTGACAAGCGCTTGATGAGCAAGGCCTTCACGGAGCCTATTATTGAAATATATGATGAGGATGATGAAACCAATACCACTGATTTTGACGCTGAGTTCCCTGAGCAGGATCCTGTAACTGTTCCAGCTACCGAAAAAGTAATCAGCAATGAACGTTTTAAGTAAAACTATCTATAGACTAAGGTATATTTTATAAAGTAAACTGACTTGAATCAAACTTCTATGAAAAAATTAAATCTGCTGCTAATTCTTTGTATCCTGCTGTCAGGATATATTTCAATGGCTCAGAATCAAATTTTTGAGCTAAAACAATCCAATGCTACGGGCATTTATAAGAAAGGTGAAAAAATCAGGGTGTATGCTTTTGTGACAACTCCTGCCACTGATTCCCTTCAAGTGATTGTTCGCAAAAACAATGACCAAGTTGTTTCTAATAAAGCATATTTACCTGCCGCCGACTCCATTCTTATTTACGAAGGTTCTTCTTCCAAGCCCTGTTCCTTTATGGTGGAAACAAAGCTTAAGGAACAGAAAAAAGGCATCGGGATGATTGTTGACCCGTATAAATTAAAACCAGGGACCAAATACCCAAAGGGATTAAATGCATACTGGGAAAAGGAAAAGAAAGAACTCAAGGCCCTTCCCCTGGATGTTAAATTTGGCAAGAATGAAAGCTCTGACTATGTGTACGTTTGTTTTGATACTGAAATCAACTGTACAGGCCCAAAGCCTGCACGTGGTTATTTTGCTATGCCATTTAAAGCAGCTCCAAAGTCACTTCCCATTGTATTGTTGGTTCACGCTGCCGGTGTAAAAGGATCGTGGTGTAAATCAAAGCCTGAGGAGGCTTTAAAGTATGCAAAGATGGGAAAAGGCGCTTTGGTTTTTGACCTGAATGCACATGGAATGCTGAACGGTCAGCCCGATGAATATTACAACCAACTGGAAGCCGGTGAACTGAAGGATTATTACATTCAAGGTCTGGAAAGCAAAGAAGATATTTATTTCAGGGGAATGTACCTGCGTTTGATGCGAACGCTTGATTTTATTACCACCCTGCCTGAATGGGATGGCCAACGGATCCTGGTAATTGGCGAAAGCCAGGGTGGGGGACAGGCACTGGCCGCTGCAGGGCTTGATAAGAGGGTAAGTGCTGTAGTGGCTACTGTTCCGGCTATGTGCGACTGGGGAGGTACCCTGGTGGGACGTAAAGGAGGATGGCCTCAGCTTTTCGAACGTGCAGGTGATAAGCAGA
Organism: Prolixibacteraceae bacterium; assembly: GCA_014380255.1. The sequence goes on from JACMKG010000084.1 coordinate 8,747, forward strand.
AAATGATGAAAACACTTCCTTATTTTGATACAGCTCATCTTTTACGCAATTCAAAGGCTACCATCGTTGTTGAGGTGGGTTTAATTGATAATACCTGTCCTTCGACTTCTATCTATGCTGCCATTAACCAGGCAAAGGGAAAAGTAATTGTTTACCCGGTGCCGTATCGTGAACATAGCTGGCCTGCGCCTGCTGATCGTCCACATTGGGATAAAAATGTATTTGGACCTAAGAATGCTTTTGTGGAAAGTTATCTGAAATAAAGAATCAATTAAAGGGTCATTTGCGTGCATTTAAGCACAGTTTGGTTGTAGTATTGAATATGGGCCTACGAAGGTTGAAGGGTGGTTAAATTCTAAGAAACATGCCTTTGCTTGCCTTGGTTGAATTGCCCTTAAAGTACATTACCTATTTCCGAGATATAAAACAGAAAACCCCTTTCCGCAGAAACGGAAAGGGGTTTTGCTTTAATAAATACTCAGATTATGAATTTGATGATTTCTTATTCTGCATATTCTTCATTTTTTGTTCTTCTACCTGGGCATCAATTACCGCAATGGTAACCATGTTAAGGATATCGCGCACCGAGCTTTCGACATTCAGGATATGAATTGGCTTTTTCAAGCCCATCTGTATTGGACCAATGGTTTCACTCATCCCTATTTCAAGCATCAGCTTGTAGGAAATATTCGCTGAACTGAGGTTTGGGAAGATAAGCGCATTCACGTTCTTCCCGTCGATTTTAGAGAACGGGAACTTCTCGTGGCGCAATTCCTTGTCCAATGCGAAATTCACCTGCATCTCACCGTCGATAAGCATTTCGGGGTTATTCTTGTGCAGGTATTCCACAGCCTCGTGTACCATGGCCGGACTGCCTGAATTACGCTCTCCGAAATTGGAATACGAAAGCATGGCCATTACCGGTTCGGTATTGAAAAGTGTTACCGCATCGTGTGTAAGCTTGGCAATGTCAATCAGTGTTTCTTTGGAAGGGTGATTGTTGACCATCGTATCGGCAAAGAAGAAGGTTCCCAGCTTGGTGGTCACGATGTTCAGTCCACCGATGTGACGCAGGCCTTCACGCATACCAACAATCTCGATGGCAGGAATGATGGCATCCTGGTATTTGGTGTATACGCCGGTTATAAATGCATCAGCATCACCGGCTTCTACCATCATCATACCAAAATAATTGCGGTCGAACATCTTCTCATAAGCCTCATTGTAAGTCATCCCTTCACGCTGACGTTTTTCAGTAAGCATCTTGGCATACCTTTTACGGGTGCTTTCTTCGCGGTCGTGGCGAAGGTTTACAATTTCAACCCCTTCCAGTTCAATACTATTCTTGCGGATTTTCTTTCCTATGATTTCTTCATTTCCCAAAAGAATCGGGATGCAGATACCTTCCGTACGAGCAACCTGTGCGGCCTTAAGCATGTTGATATGGTTAGCTTCTGCAAATACCACGCGCTTTGGATTTTCTTTGGCCTTATCGGTTAATCCACGGATCAGCTTGTTGTCAAGGCCCATTCGCTGGCGCAGCTCATCTTCATATTTATTCCAATCAGTAATAGGCCTGCGTGCTACTCCACTTTCAATGGCTGCCCTGGCAACAGCAGGAGCAACGGTTACCAGAAGGCGGGGATCCAGCGGTTTAGGGATGATGTACTGGCGGCCAAAGCTTAGATGACTTGTATTGTATGCGGCAGTTACCACTTCGGGAACAGGTTTTTTAGCCAGGGCAGCTATGGCACGAACAGCGGCTACTTTCATTTCCTCGTTTATAGCGGTAGACCTGACATCCAGGGCACCCCGGAAGATATAGGGAAAGCCCAGCACGTTGTTCACCTGGTTGGGATGATCGCTTCGGCCGGTGGCAAAGATGATATCAGCACGAGAAGCAATGGCATCGGCATAAGAGATTTCAGGATTTGGATTGGCTAGGGCAAATACAATAGGATTTTCAGCCATTGAAC
>JACMKG010000455.1 GCA_014380255.1 Prolixibacteraceae bacterium
CCGGACACGATCCATTTCAATGATCTGATCATTACCTCCCATAGATACAGGTGCCTTGACCGGTTCTTTTTTTTCTTCAACTTCAGCTTTTACTTCTTTCTGAGGTGCCGGGACCGCTTCTTCTTTTTTGACTTCAGCTTTTCCTTTTTTTCTTTCTTCAATATAAGATAGAATGTCATCTTTCTGAACCCTTCCATTAAGCCCGGAACCCTGAATCGATTCCAATTCACTCATGCTAACCTGTTCGGATTGGGCAATTGACAACACCAAAGGAGAATAAAACCTTGAAGATTTACTTTCATTAACCCCTGCTTCCGGCTTTGGCTGAACTTCTTCCTTCGGCTTTTCAGTTTTCGCAACCACCTTCTCTTCCGATTTCGCGGCCAATGGTTTTTCAGGCGCCTTCTGAGGTTCAGGCTTTACTTCCTTCACTTCCTCTTCTTCACCTTCATCATCCCCCGTGCTAATGATTAACACTGTTTCGCCAACAGGAACCAGTGAATTTACCTCAAAAAGGATTTTTTTTACCACTCCATCCACAGGAGAAGGAATTTCAGAATCAACTTTATCTGTTGCTACCTCGAAGATAGACTGATCTTCTTCAATCTTATCTCCTTCTTTCACAAACCATTTAGTGATTGTAGCTTCCTGAACGCTTTCACCCAATTTAGGCATCTGAATTTTAAATTCTGACATACTACTTTATTTAACATTAAGAATTTCAAGTTTCCAAACTAACTAACAAGATTTAGATTGAAAAGTTCAGCAGTGATAGATCAAAACTTTCTGGTAAACCTAAGATTTGTGTTTATTCACAATCTTAAAATTTAAGGATGGTTTCTTTTTGTTAATTATTGATTAAACATCTCTTTGTGAATCAAAATTTATAATCCTCTAATTTTTTTATCCTGATTAAACGAACCCGCAGCACCTAAGCAAAATCAGTTAAGGAGGTAATATATATGATATTATAGAAAACACGTTATCACAACCACGTATTAAAGGGGTAGGTACGCACTCTAATTATCTGATCGGTATCTGTACTCTATCTGTACTAAAAACTTAAATTTAGTACAGATAGAGATCAAATGCCGATCAGATATCTAGACTCGAATATTGTGCCGTAGTTACCGGAAACAAACTGATTTCCCCGAGTTTTGATAGGCATAAAATAAAAAATAGCTTTTAAATAAAAGTGTAAAATTTCCAGAAGAAATTGGTAATAACGGATTGGTACAAAAAAAGATGAGCCGGAAAAACCAACTCATCTATCGAAATAATTAAATCGTATTTTACTGAGACGATCGACTACACCTCAGGTTTATAGGTAAATAAGTCGTGATTGGGCCAATTTTTAATGCGCTTTTCAATCTTTCCCATCATGCCATTGATATAGGCAGGTAATCTAGGACCATTCCAGCTACTTGAATTGATTACAACAACCCAGGAAAATCCATTGCCCTGACGCTTCATTAAAGCAGAGGTTCCGGCCATGCTGCCTGTTCGTATCCAGTCGCCGTTGTCTTTTACAACTTTCCAACCCAATGGACCTCTAAAGAACTTATCATCAATCATTTGATTAATTAAATTACGGGGCAACATATCCGGAACGTCACCATGTCCATCAACGGCTACCAATAATTTAGCCAACTCAAGTGAAGAAGCAATCCATCCACCTGCCGGGCCAAGCAATTCAATGGGATTACCCCCATAAGGCTTGGGAACCATCCGGCCCGAGCCATCAAAACATGAAACCATCTGGTTATCATCAGACTGATAATATTTTACTTCATTGAATCGGCGTTCTGTAAGAAAGCTTTTTCCGATGTGCATATCTGTAATCCCAATGGGTTTCAACACTTCATTGCGCACATATTTCTCATAAGGTTGCCCACTTACTGATTCAATCACCTTTTGCAGGAACATATATCCCATGTTGGAATACGACGAGCGTGTACCGGGGTCAAAATGAAGCCTTCTCGAAGCGATAAAGCGAGAATAGGAGTCCATGGTAGCTGCACCCTTCTCTCCGTTGAGTTCGAGCACCAGAAGCGAATTAAAGGCCATGTCACCGTAACGGACTGACCAGCCTCCGGCATGTGCCAGTAAATGACGAACCGTAATTTTATAAAGCCTTGGATCCTTTACGGAGTTGAAAATGGAATCTTTCAGAATAGCATCCGGGCCAAATACTTTGGAGTCAAGGGAAATGGATTTATGCTCCACAAGTTTCATGATGGCAACGGCCGTTATAAGCTTGCTTACACTGGCTATACGGAATAGTTGACCTGGCTCTACAGGCTGTTTGGCCTCCAAGTCAGAATATCCAAAACCTTTGGCATATACCAACTTCCCATTCTTAACAATGGACATAGTCAAACCGGTTAAGTTCCATTGCCGAAGAAATCCATTTACTTCTTTTTCAATGGCCTTGCTACCGGGAAATTCAGAAACCTCATTGGTTATTTTAAAATTTAATCCTTGTTCATCCAATTCCTCGTAATTATTTGGCAATTCGTGAGGTCCTGGTGTTATTGTGCAATGACACACCATCAATACAAAAACCAAAAAGTATTTTAAAAATTTTGTAGTATAGATATGTGTCTTTATATAATTCAGCATTGTAAACTTCCAATTAATTCATTAACAGACTGTACATTGTGCCTTTCCATATAGGATGTAATTCCATCTACTATCTGGCTTGGTATGGTTGGATCGACAAAGATAGCTGTTCCAACCTGCACGGCTGATGCACCCGCGATCATAAATTCGATGGCATCAGTTGCATTCATTATCCCACCCATACCCATTACAGGTATTTGAACCGCATTATATACCTGCCAAACCATGCGCAAGGCAATTGGTTTTATAGCCGGCCCGGAAAGTCCCCCCGTAATTGTTGATAAAACAGGTTTTCTTGTTTCCGCATTGATAGCCATCCCCAACATCGTGTTGATTAGTGAAACAGCATCCGCTCCCTGACCTTCTACTGCCTTAGCGATTTCAGCAATATTGGTGACATTGGGAGAAAGCTTTACGATTAACGTTTTATCATACACTTTTCGTACAGCTTTCACTACAGCTTCCGCTGATGGGCAACTAATCCCAAACGCCATACCCCCTTCTTTTACATTGGGGCAGCTAATATTTAGCTCTATGGCAGGAATTCCGGGGATTTCATTCAATCGTTCAGTTAATAGCACATATTCCTCAATGGTTGAACCATTTACATTAACGATAATATGTGTATCAATATCCTTAATCCGAGGGTATATATTATTTAAAAAATTATCAACTCCTTTATTCTGTAATCCCACTGCATTAAGCATCCCCGAGGGTGTTTCAGCCATCCTGGGATAAGCATTTCCTTCGCGGTGCTTAAGGGTGGTTCCTTTTACTACGATCCCTCCCAGTGATGAAAGATCTATAAAATCAGCAATCTCTTCACCAAAACCACAAGTTCCTGAAGCCGTCAATACAGGATTCTTAAAATCCAGTTGATGAATCTTTACACCTAAATTTACCATTTTAAATCATTTACATTAAATACAGGCCCATCAGTACAAACGCATTTATGTCCTGCCTTGGTATCTTCAACACAACATAGGCAGACTCCAAAACCACATGCCATCATATTTTCAAGAGAAACCTCACAAAAGATGGAGTTAACCAATGCAATCCTGCCAATGGCTTTCATCATTTGATCAGGTCCGCAGGTATAGATTTTAGTGAATTTATCCAAATTACCGGCAAAAACGGTGTGATTGGTAACATATCCTTTTTCACCCATCGATCCGTCCTCAGTGGTAAAGTAGAATTTACCAAAAGGTCTATAAGCTTCTATATCAACATGGTCATATATCGTTCGGGCCCCGATAAGCACGTGTACATTCTCTGGATCAAGGCCGCAGGTTTTTGCCAAAAACAACATGGGAGCAACCCCGCTTCCGCCGCCTATCAGAAGAATGCGATCTTCGGGAGAGGGAGGTGTAAATGATTTTCCAAGGGGAAGAATAGTGCTAATTTGTATACCGGGCCTGGTTTCAGTTAACTTTTTAGAACCTCTGCCCAGAATCTTTACCAGGATAGAAATCGTTTGATTGCTATAATCTACATCGAGCACAGAAAAAGGCCTGCGTAGAAATATCTCCTTTGATTCCTTTACTTCAATATTTACAAACTGTCCCGGGCGAATATCAGCCACAGGGATGGGAGATTGTAGTTTTAGTAGGAAGTTATCCTTATTAAGTTGCTTATTCTCAATCAATAATAAATCAACTATCGTCTTTTTCATGCAAATAAATTTGCCGGCAAATATAGCTCAAAAAACTTATCGGGAAGGATTATAAACTTTAAAAGTTTGGTCATTATAAAATACGATAAGCCGCTCAATAGGCTTTTCTGAACCAAAAAGTGTACCTGGCAAATCGTTTTCCGGCTCTTTCTTTTCCTTGATAACCGGAGGAGGCGTTGGTTCTTTAGGAGCCGGAGGAGGTTCATTAATTATTTCACGTTCAACTTTATCGGTTGGCTTATTAATAAGGGCAGGTTCCGGAGCCTGATCAAATAAAGTAGGGGGTTTAGCGCCTCCTTCAATCATGCTGCCCTCACCTAATAAAAGCCATTTAGCATTAATACGCGGATAAATCTGCAAAAGCTTCTCAATGAACTGGAAGCTAGGTTTATTTCTTCCTTTTAATACATGGGTAACATTGGATCGCTGCACACCTATGGCATCGGCAAGCTCAGAAGGAGTAATGCCCATGTAATCTATAAATTTCTTGATCCGATCTTCCATATAAATGTAAATTAACGAATACACAAATGTAATAACTTTTTACATTCATGCAATTCACACTTGTAACATATGGCTTATTACATTTGTGTATAGCAAATCAAAATTGGTATCTAAAGGAGATTAATCCATTGTAGTAATACTTTATATATAATTTATAAATAGCTAGTTTATAGTGTTTTGATTTCACTTAAAGGCCTGTTTATAGCCAAAATATACATATATGAATGAAGGATTTAAGTATTATTGGAAGTAAAAGCTATTTAAACACTGTTTATTAATGCTTTATGTAGTTAATTGAACCTGCTCTAAAAAAGAAGAAAAGGTGTTTATGAATGTTAATTGAAAATGAAAAATTAATTGAATTTAGTCAACTAATTTCTGTTTACATTTGTTTTGAGGAGTTGTCAATTTACAATTTACATGTTCTATTTACATTTTACTGTAGTTGCTATTTGTAAATTGTAAGAATTTTGGGGTGGTTGGGGGAAACAGCATTTAGCTCAAAGTACAAATGTTCATTTTACAAGACTTAAAGCTGACTACTAATCTAACTTCGCTCCTACTCTAATGAAATTTGACGATTGATCTTTTACTTTTTGCAATAACCCATCGCTAACTGCATTAGAGATCTCTATCCTTGCCCTTCCCTTAATTCGGGATTAAATATTCAATTCTCATGAAGTTTCATGCATCAAAAACGGACTATAAATAATTGATATTTCAAACTTTAATACAAAAGGAAGAGTGCAGGGATTTTCTGTGATTTAGAGGAAAAAGCTTTATTTTTCAACAAAAGCATAAAATCGAGGGAAAAATTATTCATTGCATCTCCAAAATGTGTATTTTTCTCTTTTGATTAACATTTTCCTATGAGAGGCATTCCATCTTCTTTTCTGATGATATTTTTTCTGGTCGTATTCCTAATAGAGATTATATCCTATTTTGGAATCCAGATCATGAGCGACAAGATCTCAAAAAGGTTTAAGCTCTATCTTTCGATTATCTATATACTCATAAGTATAATAACCACATCGCTCCTACTCTATTCCTTTGCAAATCCTGAGGCTATCCGCCAGGCCAGGAATTATAACTTTTTCTACCTGGTCATATCAGTATCTATTCTGAATCTTTTGCCTAAAACAATATACGCTGTCATCACCCTTTTCTCATTCTTATTCAGATGGCTGGGAAGCAAGCACCTGCAACAGGTTGTACTGGCTGGTTCGTTTATTATCTGTACAGGTATTTTTGGCATCATAGCCTATGGTATGGTGTGGGGACGTAATGACCTGAATGTAGAAAAAAGGGATTTGTACCTGGATAACTGGCCCGAACAGCTTGATGGGTTTACAATAGTACAATTATCTGATATACACTTAGGTACCTTTGGTAAGAATGTGAATTTGATGGATAGAACTACCACAATTGTAAATAGCTTAAATCCTGATATCCTTTTATTTACCGGTGATCTGGTAAACAATTTTAGTGATGAAGTCAAAGGATTCGAACCCTACTTAAACAAGCTTCAGGGGCGGTATGGTAAATATGCGATTCTTGGAAATCATGACTATGGCGATTATTCAGCCTGGACCGATACTATCAGCAAACAAAGAAACTTTGATCAGACAAAGAGTAGTTTGACAAATGCGGGATTTATACTATTGCTAAACCAATGGCAGCACATTGCAGTCAAGGATACTTCCTTCTCATTGATTGGAGTTGAAAACTGGGGTCATCCTCCATTTCCTCAGTATGCTAACCTTGATAAAGCCATGGAGAACATCCCTACCCGTTCATTCAAGATTTTAATGTCACATGATCCGGCTCACTGGAGCTCGGTCGTTGTTCCTCAAACAGATATTCCCCTAACCCTTTCAGGTCATACGCATGGCGGTCAATTTGGGATAAAAATTGCCGGTATCGAATTCAGCCCCATTAGCCTGATCCAGAAAAACTGGGGAGGATTATACAAACTGGACAACCAGATGCTTTACGTCAATAGAGGCCTTGGAACGATCGGTTTCAGGGGCCGTATTAATATGAGACCAGAGATAACTCTTTTGACCTTATATCGCACTAAAAGGCATTAAAATCGACTGAGAACAGCAGATTAAACCTAAAAGAATTGGAATCTGGCAGATAAATGGATCTAAAGCCTATTTCAAAGGGAGCAAAGAACCGCAGGAAATGAAGATCCGAGTTAAGCTCCAATCCTAAAGAATTAAAAATGACCTGGTGATGGTTAGGTATAAGCTCATGATTCCTATCGTAAACCGGTACTGAGAGCCAGGCATAGTCGTAAAACAAGGAAGATTTAATCCGTTTCAGATAAACAAGCTTTCCTATATTCATATCCGGATACGCTAATGGCATCCGGTAATCGGTTGCCAGTGAATACATTTCATTATTTTGATACCCCCGAATGCCCCGGGGAGAACGGACAAAATTTCCAAAAGCAGAAGATTGAGAATAGGCATTTTGCTGGTATCCCTGATAGATCCTGAATCCCCCGTTTTTAGTAAAGCCTGGAAAATACACGATGGTTTGAATACCTTTGAGCATTCCTAAATCTTTGCCCGCAAAAGGAGTATGACGAAGCACTAGATCCAGCTGATAGCCCCATCGCGGCATTAGGTTCTGAGAAGATTGCCGTAACAGATGATAATGGTAAAGCCGGTATGTCAAAGCATGATAGCTTTCAGGATAGAATTTATGAGTAGAGGTCCATCCCGTGGGCTCTACCCGGTTGTAGGTATACTTGATTTCAGGGAAAATACCCGTAGAGTATTTCCCTCTTGATAA
>JACMKG010000456.1 GCA_014380255.1 Prolixibacteraceae bacterium
AGCAGTGCAGTTCCTATGCAATTCATTTCCAGATTGTAGTATTCATCATTGCTTTCAGGAGAAAAGAAAAATTCAACGCAACTATCCGTCCATACCCTCCCGTTATTTTCAGTCACCTCGGCTTTTACAGCCTGTTCCTTTACCCGGTACTGAAGGAAAAGCTCGCTATCGTTGTAGGCCATCTGAACGGAGACTGAGGGCAAATAAGGATATTCATCCCAGTTTAGCGTATCAACCAAAAGAGGTTCAATTTCCAGATCCAGGGTTTCACTTACCAATTCAAGAGGAGCATCGATAAAACCGGGCAATATTTCAAGTACTTTCATAGAAAACGTTTATAGCTGAATTTCATTTTTTTTACCTGCCAGATGTTGGCTAAGAGGTTTTAAAGATAAAGACTTCACACTTACAATGGATGGGAAGCAACCTTATTTTTAATCTGTGAATAAGGATTCTCCCTATTAATCGGCTAGCATAAGTAAAAACGCGTTGTGCCTCTGTTTGGAAGAATTGGCCTACCGTATATTGGCTTTATGGTTTGTCCTGATTGATAGCTTTGATGTTCCATAGATCTACACTTCCATTTCACCCGTACGTTTGATGACCATGAAATCAGTAAATAAGGATGAAAATGGGAGTGTCGTATGTTTGAAATAACAGAATGGCAATCGGTCAGTTTTAGTAGCCATCTTTGCATGGAGCCTTCAGGTACAAAGGCACATGAACGGTTAATTCGCGCAAAATAACCGCCTTAACTAGTTTCAGATTTTCTGCTTCCATTCAAACTGAGATGGAGAATTAGCTTTGTGCTTTTTTGTTTTTATCATTAAAAGTCTAAGTTTGAATTCAAAATGGAATGAAAAATACCAAAAAACTTGTAATATTTTCTTGAAATACAAATATCTGCATATCTTTTCCATGTCTGGATATTGAAATCCCTGTATTTTTATTATTTTTGAAAGTCTTTAATCTATTATTCTAAACTAAACCTTGTATGCTGAAAAGAATTGGAGAGTTCATTCGTAAGAGACTCTTGCTCATTTTGTTTTTATCATTCTCTATTGGAATTGTTGTAGCCATATTGGGGCACAAAACTGTTGAATATACATCGACCGATGAATTCTGTGCTTCCTGTCATGTCCATCCACATGTATTTACTTCATGGAAACTTTCTTCACATTATAGCAATAAAAGCGGTATCCAGGTACATTGTGTCGATTGTCATCTTCCGCCTGCTGGCGAGGGTTATATGATCGAAAAGGCCCGTCTGGGACTAAAGGATATTTATGGCTTTTTAATGAAAGATTCGTCTGAGTTCAACTGGGAAGCTAAACGGACCGTGGAACAGGCTCCTCATTTTACCTTTAAGACCTCGTGTGTTAAATGTCACGCTAATTTATTCCCTCTTACTCTGAAGAAAGAAGGCCAGGATGCCCATCTTTATTATTCGCAGAACGAAGATAAGCTGGAATGTACCAATTGTCACCTGCATGTGGGTCACTATGATCCGAAAGCCAAGCATGCCAGCAACTCCGACTTTGGTGCTGGAAGTGGTGCCAATCTGACTGTTTATACCGAACCTGCGAAAGTGGAGAAGTTTGCCAACTTTAAAGAAACCATTCCCGGTTCAGTAGTTTCATTCAATATGGTTGCTATTCCTGGCGGGAAATTTAAATTGGGAAGCCCGGAAGATGAGCCTTACCGTAAATCGGATGAAGGTCCTGTAAAGGAAGTTGAAATCACTCCTTTCTATATGGCCGAAGTGGAAGTTAGCTGGGATGAATTCCTGGTTTTCTATGGGCAGACCAAAAAAGAAGGACGTACTTCGGATGTGAAGATCATTCCTGTTGGCGGAGAAGTGGATGCTGTGAGTGGTCCAACACCTCCTTACGGGCAACCTGACCAGAACTGGGGTATGGGTAATCGTCCTGCCATTACCATGCGTTATGCCACGGCTGAGACCTATTGTAAATGGTTGTCACTTAAAACAGGCAAGAAATACAGGCTTCCCACCGAAGCTGAATGGGAATATGCCTGCCGTGCCGGTTCGCAGACTCCTTACTTTTTCGAAGGTGATCCCAAAAAGTACTCGAAAGACCGTTTGATGAACAAGATATTTGGTGCCGATACCACCAATATTAACCGCTACGTCATTTATTCAGAAAACAGCATGGCCAAGACACAAGAGCCTGCTGCTGTGAAGCCCAATCCATTTGGACTGAAGAATATGCTGGGTAACGTAGCCGAATTCTGTGCAGACTGGTATGCCCCTGATGCCTATGCCACCCTTACCGATGGCGTTAAGGATCCTAAAGGTCCGACCTCGGGAACAGAACACGTGATAAGAGGTGGGTCATTTAAAAGTGAGCCAACCGATACCCGTAGTGCTGCCCGCGACTTTACAGACGACGAAGCATGGATGAGAACCGATCCGCAGATCCCAAAAAGTGTTTGGTGGTATTCGGATTGTAACATGGTTGGATTCCGTGTGGTGTGTGAATTAGATGAAACGACTGGAAAATGAATTTCAGAACAATAAAACTAAACGAACTATGAGTGAATCAAGCTTTTCAAGACGTAAATTCCTGGCCAGTGCTGCTACTATCGGAGCAGTAGGTGCCATTGGTGTGAATGTGTTAAGTTCTTGCTCAGGGCCTAAAAAACCTGAAGTTGCTTTAAACCTGCCTCCTCTTCTGGAAGTGGCTCCTGATGGCGCTCCTTTGAAAGTGGGTGTAATCGGCTGCGGTGGCCGTGGTTCAGGTGCTATGATCGACTTTTTGAATGCCGGTCCAAACCTCTCTGTTCATGCTCTTGGCGATGCTTTTCTGGATAATATCGAAGCTTGCCGTGCTAAGCTGAAAAAAGAAAAGAACATGGAAGTGGCTGACGAGAACGTATTTGTTGGTTTTGATGCCTACGAAAAAGTACTCGCCTCAGGTGTTGATGTAGTTATTTTGGCTACTCCTCCTCACTTCCGTCCTATGCATTTTGAAGCAGCAGTACAGGCTCGCAAACATATCTTCATGGAAAAACCAATTGCGGTTGATCCAGTAGGTATCCGTTCCGTAATGGCTTCTGCCAAGAAAGCAGAATCACTGGGCCTTAAGATTATCACAGGTACACAACGTCGTCACCAGCTTGATTATGTTGAAACTTACAAACAGGTAATGAATGGAGCTATTGGTGAAATTACTTCTGCCAACTGCTACTGGAATCAAAACCAGTTATGGTACCGTAATCCTCAGGCTACCTGGTCAGAAATGGAATACATGATCCGCGACTGGGTAAACTGGTTGTGGCTATCGGGTGACCATATCGTTGAGCAGCATGTTCATAACATCGATGTGATCCAGTGGTTTGCAGGTATGCATCCTACCAAAGCCGTTGCATTTGGCTCTCGCCAGCGCAGGGTAACAGGTGACCAGTTCGACAATTTCAGTGTTGACTTTGTATACGAAAATGGTATGCATATGCATAGTATGTGTCGCCAGATTAATGGTACTGCCAACAATGTTTCTGAATATATTATTGGAACTCAGGGTAAGACCAACTGTAAAGATAAAATATGGGATCTCACCGGTGCAGAGAAATTTGCTTATGCCTATCCAATGGATGACAAAGGACAACCGATGAAGAATGTGAAAATTAGTCCATATGTACAGGAACACATTGACTGGGTAACCTGCATCCGTCAGAATATTCCAATCAATGAAGCGGAACAGACTGCCATTTCAAACATGACAGCTATTATGGGACGCGTTTCAGCCTATACCGGTAAAGAAGTTACCTGGGATGAAATGATGAACTCAGACATGAAGCTTGGCCCTGCAACTTATGTAATGGGACCAGTCGGAATCGTTGAAACTTCCAAGGTTGCCATTCCAGGTGATCCGAACGAAGCCTAAAAAAACATAGATAAGTGAAAGGTTGGGGTAGTTTACTCCAACCTTTTGCTTTTAAAAAAACATTAATTATGACATTCAACAGAAGATCCTTTTTGGGAACAGCCGTTTCGGGTGCTGCACTGGTAGCCTCAAGCGGTCTTTTTTCTTCTTTCAGAAGCGAATCCTCAGCCCCTTTGGGTAAGAAACATTCCTCAAAACTAAGAATATCGTGCCAGGAAGGTGTTGCCCCGGGCAGCACGCTGAACGAAAAACTTGATTTCATGGAATCCCTCGGTATTGAAGGCCTGGAACTTTGGGGCGGTGGTCTTAATAATCGAGTGAAGGAAATTCAGCAAGCCTTACGTAACCGCGACATTAAAGTGAGCGCCATTTGTGCTGGCTTCGAAGGTTGGCTGATTGCCAGAGATGCCGCAATTCAGAAACAATGCATGGAATCGCTGAAAGGGATTATCGATGCAGCGGGAGAATTGGAATCTACAGGAGTCATATTTGTACCAGCATTTAATAATCAGCCTTCACTTCCCGATAAAGAAGCCCGCTCCTTGCTTGTTGGACAGATGAAAGAACTGGGCGATTTTGCACATAAGAACAAAACCCGTATCCTGCTCGAGCCATTAAACCGTGACGAATGTTATTTCTGCCGTCAGGTGGGCGATGGTGCGTCCATTGTACGTGATGTGAACAGCAAAGGGGCGGCCGTAATGGGCGACTTCTGGCATATGACATGGGAGGAAACCAACGATAGGGGAGCTTTTATCTCGGCAGGTGATTATCTGCACCATGTGCATATTGCATCCCGCAAAAGGCGTAAAATGCCCGGAGAGGACGGGGATGCCGATAATTATATCAATGGCTTCAGAGGTTTAAAAGAGATCAACTACCAGGATTACGTCAGCTTTGAATGTGGCTCGGTGGGTGATGCCAAATTCACACTTCCTGCTGCCGTAAAACTGATGCGTGAACAGTGGAAGAAGGCCTAAGAGAAGCTGCTTTTGCTATTAGCTGCTGGCAAGAGGCGCTACAATTGAGTGTAGTGCTTCTTGCCAGTTGTCATTTAATGGCATTTGAATACCCGCAGTTGAGGCAAGCGGCCATGATCCTATTTAGTGCTGTCTTGCCAGGTGCCAATTGCCAGCAACCAGTAGCCACCTGCATTATTTACTCAATCTTGTAATTGATCAGCGTGCCATCTTCACTTCCTACTAGCAGGTTAAAATAAGAAGATGCATCGTTGAATTTCCCAAAGGTAAATGCAGTATTTCCTGTAAGCGGGAATCCCCACACAATAGCTCCTTTATCATCCAGTAAATAGATTTTGTTGTCACCCTTGGTAACTATCCCTATTCGGGTTACTCCCGGAACAGGATTGCTGACAATCGGGGCTTCCGTAATTACATCAGGGAATGATCTTTCAAATTTGATCATATCATCCGTACCAAAGACCGTCAGTTTCTTTCCTTCAGCAAAAAGGTATTCAGGTGAACCATTGCCATCAATATCCTCAACTGTAAAGCGATGGCTTGCACTGAATTTGCCGAGTTCTTTAATCTGTGTCTGGCCTGTGAAATCCTGTATATGGATTCGGCCTTGCTGGTCAGTTGAAATAAGCCTTGGATTTCCACCGTCAACGAAGTAAGTCTGGTTGCCCGAACGGATGAAGGCTTTCAATTCAATATCCCTTGGTTTGCCCTGCCTGTCGAGAAGGTAAGTGTTTTGCTGATCGGTTACTACGATGTAATC
>JACMKG010000457.1 GCA_014380255.1 Prolixibacteraceae bacterium
AGGCACTCAGTTACTAAGGCACTTTTTCTTTGTCTCTTTGTCACTTTGCAACTAAGGTACTCAGGCACTCAGTTACTCAGGCACTTTTTCTAATAATCTTCAGCGCTTCCTGCACATGCTTCTCGGGAGAGAGCTGCGATTTGAACACTTCAATCAGCTTACCTTCTTTATCGAAGATATAGGTTACCCTGCCGGGTAGGAGTCCAAACAAATCGGTTGGCACACCCATCAGTTTGCGTAATTCGCCTCCCGTATCCGACAAAAGCGAATAGGGGAGCCTGTATTTTTTCTTGAACTCGGCATGGGAATTGGGCTTATCACTGCTGACTCCATAAACCACTGCCCCGGCATCGGTGAGGTCCTGAAACGCGTCACGAAAACTACAGGCTTCCTTGACACAACCCGGGGTATCATCCTTGGGGTAAAAGTACAGCACCAGGTAATTCCCTATGATGGAAGATATATTAACTGGCTGGCTGTTTTCATTGTTGAGGATAAAATGGGGCAATTTATCTCCTATCCGTAGTTTATTCTCTGCCATTTGATATTATAGGTTGACTAATTAAATGCTTTATATGATTTCCTTCAAGGCAATAGCAATGTCGTCCACCTGCTGAACGCCTACACCACTCCATCGTATCTTTCCATCATAAAACAACACGATGGCCGGAATGTTCTGAACCTGGCAACTGGAGGCTATATCGGGGTGATTGTCCACATTTACTTTAACGATGCGTATCCTGGATTTATATTGCTCCTTTAGCTCTTTCAGAATAGGAGGCATCAACCGGCATGGAACGCACCAGTCGGCATAAAAATCAACCAGCACCGGTCGCTGGGATTTTATGATATGTGAAAATCTCTTATTCATTTTCTCGTGCCCGTCTAAAGATAACACTGCCTAAAAGGTCGCCTACCAGGTAGCCCAATGCCAACCCCCACAGCATAGAAAAGTACCATACCGATCGGATGGGACAAGTTCCCGAATGGCAACCTATCAGTTTCCAGTAAAGAAAACCCCCGATAGCCCCCGCAAAGGCAAATATCCATTTAGTCCAAAGTCGTTTGTTCTTAGGCATTTTTAGTGATTTAAAGAATAAACAACAGGTAAGAGCATTAAGTTTTTGCGCACCGTATAGATTATGGAGATAGAAGATAGAGATACTTGATATGTCTATTTTATTGTGATACTTTACAAGGGATCTTTCCATTTATTATGGCATCCTCTACTGATAATAGCAGGATCGAAATCCCCAAGAATTGAAAAGAATAATACTACAGGCCGCCTTTTCCTGATGGACTTATTAAGAAAAGCCTTTGACTGCTATGCGGTATGAATGATTGAATCCATTTATTCCTTGGTACTACCCGGCCCATACTTTATGCGTACATTAAAGCAATATAGCTCGGACATAGTTCGGATGCAACCGAATGATATCCGAACTATGTCCGAACTATGTCCGAATTATATCCGAATAAAATATGGTCCGGGTAAGAGCAAGGTAAGGGCTGATATCCAAGCTGCAGCCTGTAAAAGGGATGAAATCTAATTATTGGACCTTTTAAGAGAATGGGCAACAGGAGCTCATTCTCTGACCTAAGTCAATAGAATCAAACCTTTTTTATTGAATAAAATCCTGACGGATGGGATTAAAACTATCGATCAGGCGGGCTGTAGGGGTGAGCAGCCGGATGGTATGCTTCAGGCCCGAAGCTACGGCGAACATGTCGCCTGCCTGAAGGTGCTGTTCCGCTTCTCCTTCACAATAGAAGATAATCTCACCTTCGGCCAGGTAGCAGGTTTGCTCGTGTGGATGTGAATGAAAAGGCTCTGCCTCAGCCCATGGGCCGTTGCTAAAATCAACGATGACGGTCATCAGGTTGGAAGTATGTATGTTGCGCCTTTCAAGGCCTTCACGCACCCGTTCGGGGGTGCTCTCGTTGAATTTTAGGACAGACATTTGAAGAAAAGTATTTAATGGTTGATGAATGATGATTTACAGGCAGTCGTCCAGATTGATCTGGAAAAGAAACGCGCAGGTTCAAAAGGGCGAACACATAGCTTCGCCCCTACGGGCGTTTTAGGTTTCCCTCGTATACCCGCAATGAATATTTCAATACCAAAGGTTTATCCATCCGTATAGCAACAGGGGTACGTCCCGGATAGGCCGCATTCTGCATGCTGGCTGATTTGCGTATGATCCATTGGGTAGCAGGTACAGGATTCTGCGGATCGCTGTGAATCACTACCCCACCCTTTTTACCATCCTTCAGAAAAGAGCCTTCTATCTTCATAAAAGGACCTGCATCGATAGCCGTATTGATAGGGTCTACCGGTCCATTTCCTCCATAGAAAGCAACATCAGCAGGCAGGTTCAGCCGAATGGAGAAACCGCTGTATCCTTTCTCGTCGTCAGAGCCTCCGATGCTTAATCCTTCAACCAAAGCTTTGAGAGTAATATCAAAATCGATGCGCCGGTAGTTTTTGGTCTTCGGATAAATGGTTATCCTTGCATTCTCGCGAAGATACGCCCGCGTTCCCTCTTTCCACAGGGGTGATTTCCATTCAACCGTAGTATTGAGAAACCCGTTTCCATCCTTTTGAAGAAATTCAACATCCGTCACCTTTTGCTCGAAGTTTTTCAATTCCCAGCCGTCACCAACCGACTTGTTATCAATCAACAGTTGATGCCAGGCCCAGAACAGGCCCCGGTGGTGCAGGTGATCGGAGGGAAAATCTTCAGTAAGCCTTACATTATTCGCGCCATAGAGTGGATGGATGTAGTTGCACCGCCCGAACTTGCCGTCTTTGGATTTCACAGCCTTCTGATAAAAAAAGACACTATCCTTGCCTTCCATAAAAAGGAATCCTTCTTTTTTTACCACCATACGAATTTGAGTGTGACCAGCTAAAGAAAAGCAAAGCAGCAGGATGAAAGCTATCAGTTTGAGCATTTGCGGGGGTTTAGTGTTATACTTACAAAAATAACATAAAGGATTGGTTTAACAGTTATCAGCAGACATAAAAAAACTCCCTGACCGGGATCAGGGAGTTTTTAGAATAATTTTATGCCATGATGGTTATATGGCTGGATGGTTAAGAATTGAAACAAATTTACAATTAGACGATTTACTATTTACTATTTTTCCCTCCATCGAAGCGGTGGGGTTTAAATAGTAAATTGTAAATTGTCTAATAGTAAATAATTTTCTTACAGTTTTGGTTCCCAGCCTTTTTCGTACTGGCGATCCCACAGTTTCATGGCATCGCGGTCGAGGATACGGCCGTTTTTAGTGTCTACCTTGAATGATTTATTGGTACGGTAGGCAATGTTGGCATAATGAGTCAGCATTTGAGTCATGGCACCTTGTTCAATCGGTGAATTCAGCAGGGTTTCCTTGCCGCGAATCACGTTGAAGAAGTTGGTAACATGGGTATCAGTCATGTCGCCGCCACCGCCAAGGGCTGTTCCTGCTTCGCTGCCTGATGATTTACCTTCTCTGATCTTTTTGCCGCCACGGTCGAACACCTGGTAACCTTCACGGTTAACAAATACGGTTCCTTCGCTGCCATAAATGATTGTTCCACGGTCGCTGCCATAGGTCTTGTGTCCATTGCGGCTTTTTCCATCCCAGGTAATAACTTTGTTTCCGGGGAAGCGGAAAGTGGCATCCATGGTATCATACATCTCCCATCCGTCATTCATGAAGTGACGTTTGGCAGCTTCCACGTATACATTTTCAGGATATGTCACCTGCAAAGCCCAACGGGCAATGTCCAGCTCATGAGTGGCGTTGTTACCCATTTCAGCAGTTCCCCAGTTCCAGCCGTACCAGTGCCAGTTGTAGTCCCAGGTATCATGCCTGTAGGGCTGGTGAGGAGCAGGTCCCTGCCATAAATCCCAGTCCAGGCCTTCGGGCACAGGGGCAACTTTAGGAACAGGGCATTCGCCACGGGTATTGGCATAAAAGGCAACTGCTTTGTACACCTCGCCAATCAATCCTTTGTGGATTTCAGCGATGATTTCCTGCGATTCTTTGGCTGAGCGCTGTTGGTTACCCATCTGCACTACCTTGCCATATTTCTGCTGAAAGGCAACCAGCAATTCACCTTCACGGGGACTGTGGCTGCAAGGTTTTTCAATGTATACATGTTTGCCTGCCTGCATAGCCAACCAGGTGCCCGGAGCATGCCAATGGTCGGGAGTTGCATTGAAGATTGCATCCACGCTCTTATCAGCAAACACCTCACGGATATCGCTTACCAGGGCGGCTTTACCGCTCACTTTACCGTTCAGGTCTTTACCTACCTTTTCGCGTTGTTTCTTCATCACATCGCAGATATAAGCCAGATCCACGTTGTTATTTTTATACTTGAGTGAGGTATAATAAGCGCTTACCCTTCGACCACATCCCATTAAGGCCACGTTCAAACGATCGTTGGCCCCTATGATGCGTGAATAGCTCTTTGCGCTGAAACCCGTTGCTGCCCCGCCAATAGCGATGCCAGCCGCGCCAACAGCCACATTACGAATAAATTCTCTACGATTTGTACCCATGATTATTGTTGATTTAGATTTTAATTTATTAATTCTTGTTGCTAGCTGCTGGCTACTGGCCCCGAGTATTGGGGGGCAAAACTCTGCAGCTATCATCATTCAATGTCTCTGATCGAAGCATTTCTTGCCAGAGGCCAGTTGCCAGCCGCCCGTTAACGCGATTCACTCTTCCTGGCTAAGTTACCAACTTCCTGGATCTCTCAACCTGCATTAATTAGTGCAAGTATTCCTCGGACATAGCCCAACGATTCGGCCAGCCCGGGAACCGGATCCTTGTCGTCCTTTTCATATTCAAAGGAAACAATTCCTAAGAATTTCTTTTTAACGACACTCTTCAGGAAACCCGGGATATCGATCACCCCACGGCCTACTTCGATGGCCTTGCCATCTTTGTCGGAGCTCGTAACATCCTTGACATGGATTTCAAAGATACGGTCGAAATAATCTTTCAGATCTGCCGAAGGGTCACGTTGAATGCGCTGTGTATGGCCAATATCCAGGCAAAGGCCCATGCGGGCATCCATATCCTTGATTCGTACATAAGCGCTTTCGCAGCTTGGGTATACCAGGTCGCCCGGGCCATGGTTGTGTATAGCCAGACGGATATTGGTTTCTTTCACTTTCTTTTCGACATAGGGAAGCAAGGCATGCTGAGGCACCCCGATAATCATGTTCATGCCCGCTTTGCGCGCATACGCAAAGGCTGCATCCACTTCAGCTTCCGATTTCATATAAATAACGCCCCCTGAGCCAAGGTCCACGCCTGCGTCCTTGCATTTCTTCACCACCTCGGCAATTTCGGCATCCGAAGCCGTCAGTTTCAGGTGAAAGTCTTTTAACGAGATGTGTTTTATTCCAAGGCGTTGGCATACAGCCAGGGCATCATCGATGTTCATTTTGCGCAGCGTATAGGAAGCCAGTCCCAACTGAAGGGGCAGCGAAACAGGCTTTTTGGCCGGAGCAACAGCTGAGTGAGCCACACC
>JACMKG010000458.1 GCA_014380255.1 Prolixibacteraceae bacterium
AGCGCATAAATCGTCCCCGATCACTCGGGATAAATGGCAGGATGGTTTAATGGTAAGTAGCACAGGCGAATATGAGTTTTTTAATAAACCTTACTTTTGTTCTTAACTTTAGTAACAGGCTGAAAACCCGGGATTCCAAACCTTATTTACCTTCTTCTAAGAGCAAAGCATCTTTATTTGGTACCCGGTAAAAAAGCTTTTATTTCAATAAGAGGGTGTCTAAAAAGTTAAATTCAAACACGGAGACACGGAGACACGGATAAAAACATCCTTCATATTCAATACCTTGTGTCTTTGTGTTTAATTTGATTTTTTCACTTTTTGGACACCCTCTTGGTTTCATGGGACTATTGTTTCTACCCATATTAGGTACCTAAAGGCACAGGAGGATAAGCATTGACATTGGGTTGGATTGTTTGTTGGACAAGAGCCACATCATACCAAATAAACCATCATTTAATGACATTGGGCTATAGGGTAAATAGGTAAAGGTCAAACAACTTCTCTTCCCTTGTTCAGCGAGTAAATAGTAAATTGTAAATCGTCTAATTGTAAATTAATTAGATCTTTCTAGTCTTTGATGGTTGGCAAACCGGTAGTCAAATCCTTGAAGTAATTGCGCTTGATGACATCTTTTATCCCCTGCTTAATTTTATCGGTTATATCGTAATTTTTTTCATTCTGCTGAACGCTTCGTTCATTGCTTTCAACGATAACTACCTGAATGGTAACGGCATAATCCCTTGGTTTTATCTCAGCACCGTATTTTAAGGCATAGGCTTTGGTAAATTCAGCTCCAAAGTACATGATTGTTGCAGAATAATAGATCCAGAGCAACAGGATGACCAGAGAGCCTGCCGAGCCGTAGGTACTTCCTATGTTGCTGCTGTTGATATAAAAGGTGATACAGAATTTCCCGATCATAAACAAAATAGCTGCAAACAGGGAGCCGGCTGCCACATCTTTCCATTGAAGGATTGCATCGGGCAGCACCTTGTAGATAAAAGCAAATAAGGAAGCCACTACCAGCAAGGTTACTAAGAGATTGATCACATAAATGATCACAATAGCCATCTGGGGAAATAAATCCTGCAGCCTACTCATGAAGCCTTCCATCAGACCGTTGACCAGAAGGGATAGCAGCAACAGCAACCCAAGGCCGGCCACGATGGAAAACGACAATAGCCTGTTTATGATCATCATCTGCCATGCCTTTCCTGATTTCACTTTCAGGTTCCATATGGTGTTAATGGTATCCTGAATCTGGGTGAACACGGTAGTGGCGGCAAACATCAAGGCAAGAACACCTACATAGGCCATGTAGTTGTTATGGCTTACCGACGCGTTTTTTATCAGTTCCTGAATCTGGATGGCAGCCTCATGACCAATCAATCCGCTGATTTGGTCGTGAACGGTTCCTTCAATGGCTTGCCGCCCCCAGAATAAGCTGGAGATGTATATCATGACAAGCAGCATGGGACCGATTGCAAAAATCGTATAAAAGCTAAGGGACGCACTGTGTTTCATCACCCTATGCTGAAGAAACCCCGAGCCGGCATCCTTAAGTATCTGCCACAAGTCCTTAATTTTAACCATAGAAGAATTTATATCCTAGGCTTCAAAATTAGCCTTTTTTTATGAGTTTTAATGATTTTTCCAATGTGCAGAAAATGTAAGAGATAAGAATCCGAACAGAAGATTTAAATCGACATTTATTTTGTTTCTGGTTTTATATTATCAATGGCAACTTTCACCTCTTTTAATAGTTTTTCGGACATGACATTTGGAGTAAGCGTTTGAAGTTGTGTAAGTAAACTATACATTTCATGCTGTAACAACCGGTCATTTTTACCATAATCCCAAATGGGCAGGACTGTTAGAGTAAAGATCTTCTCATAAGTAAGTTCTTCGGTTATAATTCGTGTCTGCATTTCTTTATCCTTGATAATATTTATGGGGAAATAACAGGCCCGGTAGGATAACAACTGGAATAACATCCTCAGGCTTGCAATGGCTGTACCGGGGTCATTAATACCGGGGCTAAGCGCTTTGACTGCCACTTCACACAACTGTCTGAAACCATAGAAGTAATTCTCTTCAATCGTTTCATGAGGATATATATAAACTGCATTCATGATTTCTTTTTTCACCGTGGAAGACAATACTTTATTTACTTTTATTATTGGCATTCCTTTGATCACAAATGTGCCGCGTGTAGGATTTATAGAAATGATACAATCATTTTTGTTACATATATTCAACAGGACATCTTTTCTGAAGCCTTTGTAAATACCATATTCATCAGCTGTTATGACATCAATGCCATCCATTGACTCAGACAGTTCATGGGGCATATTACAGGTTCGTTTCAGGGATTTCTGAGTCTGTTTGTAAATCCTTTGAATGATGTATTCATATCTTACCGACTGGGTGATATAATGCAGGAAATAAATGAAAAGAAAGATATCCAGAATTGTCAGCAGGATAAGCAGGTAAGTACTTAAGGAAGGAATTTCCAGTGCCTCATCTCTGTTTCTGATAGTACTTAATAAAATAAATGAATATACGATAGTCCCAACATATGCTCCTAATACAATTTGCTGGAAGCGGCTGGTAATTAATTTATCCAGTACCCTGTTACTCAGGTTTGAGGCGGCCTGGTTCAATACAATCATTACCATCGAAAAGCTAAAGACAGTTAATGAAATGATCCCTGTAGCAACCACCGTAACTATATCCCGTGCCGTAGATGCATCTTTAAGCTTCAACCACCGCAATTGAGATTTTAACTGTTCCCCTTCTATGGAGAAATCATATGAAATGCTCACCAATGAAAGCAAGATATATAACCCAATAATAATAACCGGATAAAAGGCAATACTGTTAACCGCTTTTACAAATAGCTCCTTGAACCAAATACTGATGGTGATCCTCATGCTTTTTGATTTATAATCTTGTTCTCTGTTGAATCTACTGGTGCAGATGAATCTATGACAGTAAGGATCATCTCCATACAAGACACACGCTTCCACCCAAGGGCTGATTTTGGCAGAATACCAAAATCAGCCCTTGGGTGGAGAATACAATATATCCTGTTATATACTACCCAGAATTTGATTTATCAGCATACACAGAATCAGGTCCAGGGAAAGGTCTCTCATTTCAGAGAGAACGGTTTCTTCCTGCCGTTTCTTCAATCCAGTACCCTGATTGGTTATAATAGCTGTGCAGGCGGGTTTCATAATCACGGGTAAGCAGCAGATCATCGGTATACTCGGGAGATTCCTTGATTCTATCGCGCGAGAGATTGACATATACTTTCTGCTCATCCCAGCTAACACGCCTGATCCACCGGGGCGAGACCAGCACTTTCTTGCCTGTCCACCAGTTTTGGGTATCAATTACCAGGTAGCGGATAGCCCAGGTATCCTCATCAATGATAAAATCATCCACATGGCCAATTTCACCATCAGTGGCCTGTATATCATGGCCGGAAACATCCTTTGTGCTGCGCAGGTTCGGGTCACCTGAACTTTCGTTTTCTTCAGAGGGTTCCCATTCATTGCTGTTTTTTGATATATGAGGCAGGGCCCCCCACATCAATGAGCCAGACCAATATTGTGGATATCCATAATACCCATGATAGGATGTTTCATATTGCCGTGAGACAGGCAGATCTGTATCCATTGCAGGACTGTTCTCGATTTGCTGTTTACTCAGATTAGTAATGATTTGTTCTTCGTCATTATCAATTGACTGGATGGCATAGGGAGAAATTAGCACTATCTTACCTGTGAGCCAGTTACCGGTTTCGGCAATTAGGTAGCGAACGGTCCAGAACTGGTCATCGAAGAAGAATTCTTTCACTTTTCCCACCTCTCCATCTGTGCCCAACAATTTGTAGTTCTTAATTGATTTTGTTTTGATAAACATAGCTTGAGCCCTTTCCTTTTTTTAATGAATTAATGAATATAATATGCACGAATATGGCCTATATGCCACATCCCCATGGAACAACAATCCGGTAAACTCAGGCAGGCACCTTGCTTGTTTTTTCACGTTGCCAGAAGCGATGCTGAGCGATGGCCTTCACAAAATCCTCTGCAGGGCGGTTGATCAGTACACCATGCCCCACATGGGCCTCCTCCGGCTTGTTTTCCTGTTTGATTTTCATCCCGGCATTAGTCATCATCAGTAAATCAGCTCCTGCCCCATCGGCAGCGATCGCCTTACAGTGCTTATAGGCTTCATCAACAAAATGAATGGCTTCTGATTCCTCTTTAAGGGCATGAACGCTTTTTTCGCCATCGGGCAAATAGACTGCATCATACAAAACAGAGGAAGTGGTTAGAAAAGTCTTATCCACTTTCACCTGATTCCCATCCTTAGTGATCAGAAATCCCAGGTGGGGAGCCACCACTTTCACTACGGCCCCTTCTGACTCCAGAGTCTGTTTCATGGCGTTTAAAGAACCATCCGCTACCCCGTCAGAAGCCAGGATGGCTATCATCCGGGTCTTGATGGTATTCTTCACCGTGTTGGCCATACTCAAGGCCTTTGAAACTTTCAGTTTAGGATCTACATGCACCGGTTGAAAGTCTTCAGGATTGCCATCAGCCGGGATGTTCTGATTCAGGAACTGTTCAGGTTCAGGGACAGTGATTCCAAGGCCGGTGGCCACGTTTTCAGCAAGAGCATGGTCCACACGATCAATCATGCCCACCATGCGTTCACGGATCAGAGGCGATTTGACATTTCCCAATTCAAAGCGAAAAGCAGCAGCAATATGATCTTTTTCATAGGCACTCTGGCTGTTGTAGAACAAGGCTGCCTGGCTAAAGTGGTCGAAAAAGCTTTTACTTCTAGCCCGCACTTTACGAGCATCTATCCTTTCATTGTAAGAAACAAATCCACCTTCAGAGGCTTTGGCCTGTTTGGGATAGCCATCGCCAGTGGTATTGGGCTGATAACTTGACTGACCCACATTAATGGTTTGTCGCATATGGCCATCGCGCTGATTGTTGTGTACCGGGGCTATGGGCCTGTTGATGGGTATTTCGTTAAAATTAGGACTGCCCAGCCTGCTTAACTGGGTATCGGTGTAAGAAAACAAGCGCCCCTGCAAAAGGGGATCGTTGCTGAAATCAATACCCGGTACGATATGACCCGGATGGAAGGCAATCTGCTCAGTCTCGGCAAAGAAGTTCTCAGGATTACGGTTCAGGATCAACTTGCCGATGATCTTTACTGGAACCAGTTCTTCAGGAATGAGCTTAGTTGGGTCAAGCAGATCGAAATCAAATTTGAATTCATCTTTCTCTTCCACAATCTGAACTCCGAAATGCCATTCAGGATAATTGCCCGATTCGATCGCATCCCACAGATCACGCCGATGGTAATCAGGATCTTTACCTGATATCTTCTGAGCTTCATCCCATGTAATGGAATGAAGGCCAAGCAAGGGCTTCCAGTGAAATTTCACAAAGAACGATTCACTGCTTTCATTCACCAATCGGAAAGTATGTACCCCAAAGCCTTCCATCATGCGGAAACTGCGGGGAATAGCCCTGTCGCTCATGGCCCACATGATGGTATGCATACTTTCAGGGGTCAGGGAAATAAAATCCCAGAAGGTATCATGGGCTGCCGAAGCCTGAGGTATTTCATTATTGGGTTCAGGCTTTACTGAATGCACCAGATCCGGAAATTTCATTGCATCCTGAATAAAAAACACGGGAGCATTGTTAGCCACCAGATCATAGTTGCCTTCCTCGGTATAAAACTTAACGGCGAAGCCTCTTATATCGCGTGCCAGATCAGTTGATCCGCGGGAACCAGCCACCGTACTAAAGCGCGCAAAGACAGGAGTGCGGGTACCGGGTGTCTGAAGGAATTTGGCTTTTGTAAACTGAGCCATTGACTCAGTAAGTTCAAAGTAACCATGAGCCCCGCTGCCCCTAGCATGAACAATGCGTTCAGGGATTCGTTCATGATCAAAATGCATGATTTTCTCTCTAAGCTGAAAGTCTTCCAGCAAAGTTGCTCCGCGCTCCCCTGCCTTGAGAGAGTTATGATCATCGTTGATACGTAAGCCCAGGCTGGTGGTCAGGAAT
>JACMKG010000085.1 GCA_014380255.1 Prolixibacteraceae bacterium
TACCCAAAGCGAAGATCAGGATAAACGCGACCGTCATATAAAGAAAATTAAAGATTCTGTTAGTCACCTTAATGATTTACTTGAAGACTTTCTGTCACTGGGAAAGTTGAGTGAGGGTAAAATCGCAGCGCAGTCAGAACCTTTTGAAGTGAACCTTTTACTTGAAGAAGCGGTTGATGAATTAAAGGCGATTCTAAAAGCTCACCAGGTTATAAAAATAGAATCGGCTGATAACATTGTTTTTGTTTCTGATAAAAAATTATTAAAAAACATTCTCATTAACCTGTTGAGTAATGCCATCAAATTTTCGGGTGAGACATCTCTAATCCAGGTGCGGGCGATTTCTGACGAAAACCGCCTGATCATTTCTGTGATCGACCAGGGAATAGGAATACCAGCAGATGATCTTCCCAATATGTTTACCAGTTTTTACAGGGCAAGAAATGCAATGAATATTGAGGGAACCGGGCTGGGACTTCACATCGTAAAACGGTATGCTGACCTCCTTCAAGGATCGGTAGCTATTGAAAGTGAACCTGGAAAAGGAACAACTTTCACGATAAGTTTGCCTTCACTTCAATCAGAAATTATATCTTAATGAAAAACTTACTTGTAATAGACGACAATACCGACATCCGGGAAAATACCGCGGAGATACTATCGCTCGCGGGCTTTAATGTAATAACTGCTGAAAATGGAAAAAGAGGAGTTGAAATGGCAATCAAAGAATTACCCCACCTGATTGTTTGTGACATCATGATGCCGGAACTGGATGGTTATGGTGTGTTACATCTTCTAAAAAATAACCCCCTCACTGAACATATCCCTTTTATTTTTCTTACAGCAAAAACAGAACGGCCGGATTTCAGAAAAGGAATGGAATTGGGTGCAGATGATTATATCACAAAACCTTTTGATGATCTTGAATTATTGCGCGCGATAAATTTAAGGTTCAAAAAAATCGATTTGATAAAGTCTAACTATCTGCCCGGAGATATGGGGGCAAATGAGCTAATAAAGGACCTTAGTTCATCCGGTATGTTTCCCCTTGATCCATTCCAATATGAATCCGAATCTTTAAGTAAAAAGATGTTATTGTATAACGCAGGAAAGAGACCAAAATATCTTTATTATCTTCAGTCGGGAAAAATAAAAACGTTCAAAAGACACAGCGATGGAAAGGAATACATAACCAATCTCTACGACAAGGGAGATTATATCGGCCATCTTCCTTTACTCGAAAATAAAAATTATGAAGATACAGCAGAGGTATTGGAAGATACCGAAATAAACCTGATACCTAAAGATGACTTTCTCAAGGCAATATACAATGACATAAACATCACCAAAAAATTCATAAAGCTCATATCGATAGATGTAGCCGAGAAAGAAGAAAGACTTCTTCACCTGGCCTATGACTCGTTAAGAAAACGCGTTGCAACTGCCCTCGTATCAATCCACCAGAAATTTCATATCAGCCCGGATGATAAAGCCATACTTGATATTTCACGTGAAGATATCGCTCAGTATGTCGGCACCGCAACTGAATCACTGATCAGGACCCTGAGCGACTTCAAAGCTGAAAAATTTATTGAAATCAAAGAGGGAAAAATCCGCATCTTAAATTTAAAAAAGCTCGAAGAGCTTCCTTCTTAAAAAGAACTTTATTTTTAAATAAGAGCTTCCTTCTTAAATCAAGATTATACTTTCACAATAACAATCCTTCTTACCCGGATGTACCACGTTCCTATTAATTTCCTGGATTCAAATCATAATCATCCACCTGATTCACAATTGCACTTTCAGTTATTTCGCGTCCGTGTTCATTCTGATGATCAAGGGTCCAACTGTCGGTCCGTATAGTCTGTAACCAGACTCTTCCTGATTTCCTGAAAACCTGTGCGGCCAGGCCAAATCGTTTCAACAATATATTTTCCAATTGAAACACTGTCATAGTGCCCGGGACCTCCAACACAGCTTCCTCTTTATTTGAGATCCACACATCCTTCATCTTTTTTTCCTGTGGCAAAAGTTTATCCATTGTATACCTGTCCTGTTGCAGTTCAGCCTTGCGGTAAAACTCTAGTTTCAGGAATGGAAACATCCCGGTAAATTCTTCATTAATCTCTTTAATCTGCCTTTCGGCTTTTATATTTATAAACATAGACCAGCAATTTTTTTATTTCTGAATAGCTCTCAAAACCAGCATAAACCTGATCTGGAGTTTGTCGTCAACCTTTACAAGACCTGCAAGTTTATTTGGAGCTTTTAATTTAAAATCTGAAAACAACAACTGGCGGATTCCAACCAGGTGAATATTATTATCTGCATCTGTTTCCACTTCATAATCGATTTGCATCTTTCGCGATACCCCGGCGAGATCAATTATAACAGACCCCTGGACATTTTTCCGTCCTTCAATCCTGAAGTTCCCTATTGAAACCAGGGAAATTTTCAGGATAGGATTTTTATCTGCCTTCAGGGTTTTCCTGAGATTATTCGTAAGCTGGCGCTGGTGGCAATCTATCCTGTTTATGTCTATTTCCACACCCCCTTTTATGCCCAGTAATGGAGAACCTTCATGGCTCTCGAGTACGATCGTATCTTCCTTAAGGTATTCAACCACATCACACTGGAAAGGTGCAATGTTTGACCTGCCCGTGATACACAGATTGCTGCTTTTTTCTATTACCCACCATTCAGTAACTTTAGCCGGACTAAATAACAAGGATGAGAAAATAATTGCGAATAATAATTTCATTTGACTGGTATAAACCGCTCACTAAAATCCAACGACCGCTTCAATAACATAGCCATTGAACCTGCCTGAACTACGATAGTCTGATGAAGGAAAAGAATAATAGTTCTGCATTACGTATTCACCTTTCAACAACACATTTTTTGTAACAAACCAACCTGCCGCCAATGCCACCCTGTCAACTTTCATATCATCAGCCATAGTTGGCAACTGCCCTTTCACTTTGTTGTAACGAATTCCGGTATAAAGATTTTCTTTCTGACCGAAACGATATACCAGGTCAGCTGCATATTGATTCATGTTTCTCAGGCTAGTTTCATTTTTACTTCTTCCTTTCGCATTTTCATAAGTACCAAACAATTCAATCCCTTTTATTTTCAAAAACCCATTGATCATATATGCATCAACCTTTTTTGTAAACCCCGGATTGAGACGGCCGGAAAAGGCGATTGCTGTAGAAGAAGGAAGTGCAGCGCCGGCCGGAGCTTTTTCCATGACGTTCTGATAATTTGAACCACTGCGATCACCACCGTAAAGGGTTAGTCCACTTGCTGCGGAACTCCCATTATGATAAAAACTTCCGGAAATCCTTACCCGGATATCATCAGAGATATTTCTATCAAATCCACCTTTAAGGTACACAGAGGGTGACCTGTTTGTATTATCATCCTGGGCAGTTTTTGTTACTGAATCAACATTACCTTTTATCATCCCGTTGGTAAGACCCAACATTCCAAACAGGCCATTCTTCTGCAGATAAACTTCTCCGCCGATTTCAGTTGCAAAAGCATCCATAATGTTCCCTTCCATAAATGGATTGTACAATGCCTGGCCACCGTCTGATCTGCGAAAATGTGCATCACCATAATTGATTTCCATATGACCCACCTTGATGGTCGTTACCTCCATCAGATCTTTCCAGAATTGACCTTTGAACGGAAGTTTATCAAATTGTATATAACCGCCTTTTACCCAGGCTTCATTATGGTGGCGGGTTGACAGATACGTTGAAACATTTAAACGAATACCATCAGCGAGCTGAA
>JACMKG010000459.1 GCA_014380255.1 Prolixibacteraceae bacterium
GCCTGAGGCGGATTTGATGCCTGTCTTTTCCGAGATGTTCTTGCGGTGCGAGATCACCGTGTGGGTAGAGACAAACAGCTGGTCGGCAATTTCCTTGTTGGAATAGCCTTTACACAAAAGCTGAAGCACTTCAATTTCACGCCGGGTTAGCTCGGTATCCGTTTCGCGAATAGTGGCCGAAAGGAACGAATTAAGCACCTCATTCACCTTGTAGCATATCAGGGCTGCCGTGTCGTTTAAATTGATCGTATGGCCTGAATAACCCGCCTGTGGATCGAGCTGAAGGGTAAGGAACTGCAGATGACCAGCAGCGTGAAGTATCTGGCGGATAAACGTGTTGCTTTTCTCATATTCTTCCGAAGTGGCCAGTACCAGAATATTGCCGTCCATTGTGGGGTAATCGATCATCTCATCTCCCCGGTGAAGGGTAATAACCTCGTTGGCCAGACTCCCCTTTAGAATCTCCGCCATACCCGCCAGAACCAATTCTGAGGAGCTGATAACAACGACTATCGATTTCTTATGGTTATTAATCATGGTTTGCCAATAGCTTTTCGAGTTGTTTTACTTTGGGAATCATGATATGGTCTTCGATGCGCGAATGGTTCTTTAGGTCCTTCTCGAACATGAACAGGTTGGCCAGAAAAGCATTCCCACGGTTCTGATCGTAGTTGGGCGGCAGGTATTTAATGATGATGTTCTTCAGGTCGTCCATCTTATCATCCATGTTCGAATGTTCCTTTTCAAAGCTGGTAATCGAAAAGGACGGGTATTTGTAGTTAAACCGGTCTCGCAGATCCTGGTTTTCAATCACTTCATGCAGATCAAGAATGTATGGGAACATCTCCCTTTCCTCGAAACTGAGATGGATAAGGAACTCTTCGTTGAACTTGGCATAGAATTTTCGCACCAGTTCATTGTCAGTGCTTTCAATTGGATTGGCTGAAAGGAAAAGTTCAATTAAACGATCATTCTCAGGCATCAGGTATTCCCTGTAATACTGATGCGTCTTTAGAAGGTAATCAATCAGGATGGTGACCGGAAAGTCGAGCAACCGTTTTTCGGGGAAATAGGACTCATAATGGAACACATTGATGATCTCGACAAAAAAGTTAATGTCAATACCTTTTTCCTCGCAAACGTCCTTAATGGTCTTGTCGCCAAAGCCCAGCTTAATGCCTAATCGGTTGATAACAGGTAACAAGAAATGATCTTTCAGAATGACGGAAGCCAGTTTGCTATTTTCGTTAAACAATTCCATGCCCGGTTGTAATTAATGTAAGGATGTAAAGATGACAATAATTAAGAAGAAATGTTCATCAATTGAATTTAAGAGATCGGCTTACAGTAAGGTTTGCAGGTGATAATTAACCATTGCCAGAGATATAATTAATAAAGAATGACCCAGCATGAATTCAATTCCATCAGTTTCTCGTTCAGTTGTATGCATGTATGATCAGATTGCATGTTTATTTTTTAGCAAGATACAAATTATATGAATAGCTGAATATTTAATATCCCAAAAAAACAGTCTTGGGTAAAGGGAAGTCTTTATCTTTTTTTAGAGAAATACTTTTTATATTTGTAGAAAATAAGGCAATTATGGCAACAATTACAATTAACGAACGGACATCAAAAGGAAAAAGCTTGCTGGAGTTTCTACGCAAATTCGAAGGAGAGAATTTTATTCACATTGAAAAAGAACCCAATAGAGAAACAAAACGTGCGATAAGGGACGTTAAAAAAGGCAATGTTACCAAGGCAAATAATGTCACCGATTTGATGAATAAATTAAACTCCTAATGTATAGTATATCTTTTGGATCCAAATTTAAACGTGACTTCAACACAATCCAAAAGCGAGGCTACCCGATTGATCAGATGGAGGAAGTATTTCATCTTCTAGAAAAGGAGGGAAAACTACCTTTTAAATATCTTCCGCATAAACTTTCAGGAAACTACATTCATTGTTGGGAATGTCATATCCGCCCTGATTGGCTTTTAATTTGGGAAAAAGATGAAATCCTAAAAGAAATTAGGCTGATTAGAACCGGGACTCATTCCGATTTATTCTAAGAGTCCTCTCCTTCAAAAGTGCCCATATCCGTAAAAATAGAAAACCCCACGCATGGTGAGGTTTTCATATCTTTTAAAGCTTTCTTCCGATTCTTAGTATCGACGCTTCCATGTACTTCGGACAGGTCTTTCTTCCGACTGAACACTTACCCTTCTTGTAGTACTGGGTTCCCTACGGGTGGAACTCTCACGCACTGCCTGTCCGTTGTGTTCACGCCTGATGGGCTTGCGCGTTGTCTTGGCAGGCGCTTTCTCGGGTGTCAAATCGGTCAAGGCATAAGGATGATCACCTACCACCGGGATGTTCTGTGAAATCAAACGCTGGATATCGCGCAGGAAAAGTATTTCCGTGTTGTCGCAGAATGAAACCGCGATACCGCTCTGCCCAGCTCTGCCCGTCCGGCCAATGCGGTGAACGTACGTCTCAGGGATGTTGGGTATCTCGTAATTGATCACATGTGATAGGTCATCCACATCAATTCCACGGGCTGCAATATCGGTAGCAACCAAGATGCGGATCTTCCCACCTTTAAAGTCAGAAAGTGCCTTCTGGCGTGCGCTCTGTGATTTATTTCCATGAATGGCCTGAGCCTCGTGCCCGTTCTTCTGAAGGTGCTTAACCACTTTGTCAGCCCCATGCTTGGTGCGTGTAAAAACCAGGGCCGAGATGATCTGAGGATTCCTCAACAGATGAAGTAGCAGACTTTTCTTGTCATCATAACCAACCATGTACATTTGCTGCTCTACCTTTTCGGCCGTGGTTACCTCTGGAGTAATCTCCACCTTGGTAGGATTATTCAGTATAGTAGCCGACAGTTTAACGATGTCGCCAGGCATGGTAGCCGAGAAGAACAATGACTGCCTCTTTTTGGGCAGTTCAGCAATGATGCGTTTTACGTCATGGATAAAACCCATGTCAAGCATACGGTCAGCCTCATCAAGGACAAAAATGTCGAGCTGGCGTAAATCAATGTATCCTTGATTCATCAGATCGAGCAACCGGCCAGGGGTTGCAATCAGGATATCTACTCCGGCGCGAAGGGCATCCGTTTGCGGACGTTCACCAACACCTCCAAAAATAACTGTGTGCTTTAACCCTGCATGTCTTCCGTAGGCGCTAAAGCTTTCTCCGATCTGAATGGCAAGCTCACGTGTTGGAGTTACAATCAGTGCTTTGATCTTGCGGCGGCCCCTGTTAAAATCTTCCGATTGATGCAAAATCTGAATGATCGGGATGGCAAACGCTGCTGTCTTTCCGGTTCCTGTCTGGGCACAACCTAGTAAATCTCTTCTATCTAGTATGATGGGTATTGCTTGTTCCTGGATGGGTGTCGGGGTTTCGTAACCTTCTGTTTTCAAGGCCCTTTGGATGGGCTCAATTAATTCTAATTTTTCAAATGACATTTTAATAATTTGGAAAGGCCATCATGTCAATCGTTGTTGCCAGGCCTTTGTGTTAGCGCCGCAAATTTAGTCTATTAATACGACATGAAGGAAGAATCATGCATTAAATATGGTTTTTGCCTGAAAAATAATAAGTTAGCTTAACGTGGGAAAGTATCCGGGCTTATATCCCCAGTGCTTTAAGGGCTGCAAAGATCTTATCTGACTCAAAGCCCCGACCCATGGCAAAGCGCACCAGCTTGTTACGCTTATCGTACGGATCAGCGGCCTTGATTGTTTTTTCCTTATCGGCCAGAAGCTTTGCAAGCTGTTCCGAATAACTTTCCTCCTCGATCTCTTCAAAGGCTGCTTCCTGAATCTCCCGGCTTATCTTTTTGGAATGAAGCATAAAGGCAATCTTTTGTTTGCCCCAATGGTTAAAGCGGAACTTATCCTTAACATATGCCCTTGCAAAACGTTCGTCATCGATGTATTTCTCCTCCTTCAGCAGCTTGAT
Source organism: Prolixibacteraceae bacterium (assembly GCA_014380255.1). The sequence goes on from JACMKG010000459.1 coordinate 3,976, forward strand.
TACGGCATGAGCATCGTCGTCCTCTAAACCCCATTTTTTAAGCTTTTCCATGATGTCAAAAGCACAGGTTTCCCCACGGCTGCAAATGGCAGTAGCCTTCAGGTAAGCGGATCGTTGTTCGGGAGTAAATGCCATGAATTGTGAATTATGCCTTAAAGATACAGAAAGTGCAGAATGTGAGCATTAAAAAGGATGATTAAATGTCAAAATAAAGGGTTTTGAAAGTAAATTATGAACAATATAAAGATAGGTGAAATCGGATAATTTATGCTCAGGTTATTTTATTATCATAAATCAAACAATAAACTATTGTGACAAATATACTTTTTTAATCCGGTGATTTTCAGTAAATTTAATAGAGTCTAATCAATTAATTATCTAGATTTTAAGAGTAAATTATCTTTATTTTAAAACTTTTAAATATTCAATTATGAAAAAAACACCGTTTTCATTAATCGTGGCTGGATCCCTATTGATGGCAGGAATGTTTTTTTCCTGCACCAAAGATTCGACCCTTACCGATGCGGAAGAGCTGAGTTTAAAATCAGCGCCCATTACCGTTGCTCTAACGCCTATGGAGCAATTGGGCAAGCATCTGTATTTTGATAAGATTTCCACTCCAAACAGCATGGCCTGTGCAGATTGTCACAAAGCATCGGTTGGGTTTACCGGAGCAACCCCCGGAATTAATATCCATGGATCTGTTTACCGGGGCGCCGATGCCCAGAACTTTGGTGACCGCAAGCCGCCAAGTGCAGCCTATGCCACTTACAGTGAAGTTCTTCACCGTGAAGAAGACGGAACCTTTGAAGGAGGCATGTTCTGGGATGGCCGCGCAACGGGTGAAAGATTAGGGAGTCCGGCTGCCGAACAGGCCTTGGGTCCTTTCCTGAACCCGGCAGAGCATAATTTAAAATCAAAGCTGGAAGTACTTCAAAAAATCGCCAAATCCAACTACATCTCCATGTGGAAAGAAGTTTTTGATAACGCTTTTGTCTACGGTACGGATGCCGAAATCAATAAAACCTATGATCAGGCAGGTCTGGCCATTGCTGCCTATGAAGGCTCGGGCGAGGTAAACCAGTTCAGTTCAAAGTTTGACTATGTGATGAAAGGGATGGCCGAATTCACCGAGCAGGAAGCCTGGGGTTTGGAGCTGTTTGAAGGCAAAGGAAAATGCGCGCAATGCCATCCTACCACCTTTGATGATGATATGGATCTGGTGCTCTTTACCGATTACACCTACGACAACCTGGGAGTTCCCAAGAATCTGCAGAACCCGGTTTACAAGTACAACCCGGATTTTGTTGATAAAGGTCTGGGAGGCTTTTTAGCTACCCAGGAGAAATGGAAAATGTATGCCGATGAAAACATGGGAAAGCAAAAAGTACCCACTTTGCGTAATGTGGACAAAAGGCCCGGCCTTGGATTTACCAAAGCCTATACCCACAACGGGTATTTCAAATCGTTGAAAGAGGTGGTTCATTTCTACAATACGCGTGATGTGGAAGGCGCATTGTGGCCGGATCCTGAGTATGCCGACAATATCAATGATTCAGAACTGGGCAATCTGGGGCTGACCGATGCTGAAGAGGATGCCCTAGTAGCCTTTATGGGAACACTCTCAGACGGCTACCAGGTGAAACTGAAGAAATAGCGTATGCCAAAGCATGAAGTGTCGGAATATAAATTGCTGCTGGCAACTAGCTGCTGGCTATTGGCAAAAGCGTTTTGCCAGTAGCCAGCAGCCAGTAGCCAGTTACTATTTTCCTTTATTGCATCATCCTTTAGTACAAATCGGGCTCTAAAACGGGTTTAAAGAAAGCTTCCACTTCCTGCAGGGTCGTTTCCGTTTTATGCACATCCCGGACGATCTTCCCCTTTTCAAGGATAA
>JACMKG010000460.1 GCA_014380255.1 Prolixibacteraceae bacterium
CTCTATCAATCTACCGGAGACATAAAATGGGAACAACAAGCACGTGCTTTTACTTCCAAAATCGAAAAGGAAAAGATGAATGGAGGTACTCATGACATGGGATTTAAAATCTACTGTAGTTTTGGAAATGGTTACCGTCTGACAAACGATCCAGGCTACAAAGAAGTTATTATCCAGTCTGCCAAAACTCTTTCCACACGTTTCAATCCAAAGGTAGGATGTATCCGTTCATGGGATCATAACAAGGATAAGTGGGACTATCCTGTTATTATTGACAACATGATGAATCTTGAACTCTTATTTGCGGCAACACACATGACAGGTGATTCTTCCTTCTATAAAATTGCTGTAAGCCATGCAAATACCACCATGCAAAACCATTTTCGTTCTGACTTTAGTAGTTATCATGTAATTGATTACGACCCTATTACAGGTAATGTGACAAAAAGGAACACTCACCAGGGATTCAGTCATGAATCAGCATGGGCGCGCGGTCAAGCTTGGGCCTTATATGGTTATACGATGTGTTATCGGGAAACAAAGAATCCGAAATATCTGGAATTGGCAGAAAAGATTGCCGGATTTATCTTAAATCATCCTAATTTACCTGCTGACTTAGTTCCTTATTGGGATTTTAATGCATCAGGTATTCCCAATGAACCAAGGGATGCTTCTGCTGCATCTATTATAGCATCAGCATTCTATGAATTAAGCGCTTATTCTGAAAAAGGCAAGTATTACCGGGGGCTGGCTGATAAGATCATGGAAAACCTGACAACTGATTATCGTTCTTCATTAGGCGAAAATAAAGGTTTTATTTTAGTGCACAGCACCGGCTCAAAACCGATGAATAGTGAGGTAGATGTTCCATTAAATTATGCTGACTATTATTACCTTGAAGCCCTGTTTCGCTCGAAAAATAAAATCAAATATATGGTAAATATCAATTAAGTTTTTGGAAAGCTTTGTTGTCGTATATAACGAACGAATGTTTTTTAATTTTTAGATGTAAACTCCAGCTCATACGGCTGGCAGTCCACGACATGAAATTAGCCAATTCATTGCCACTGTCTGTACGGTGTCTGTACGGTGTCTGTACTATTATGGCCTTTTTAGTACAGCATCAGTACAGACACAGTACAGACAGTGGCAATGTGTGGGATAAGTACAGGAAAAGTAGCACCGGGGTTTACGGACAAAGAAATTACAATTATAGTGGAATTATAATCGTGCTTACAGGAGTAAAACCTATAAAACCAGATCAATGAAAAAGAACTCACTCATAACTACTGTTTATTCTATCCTGATTGCCTTGAATGCAACCTGCCAGATAGCCCCAACGGAATACCGAAAGGAAATCAACCAATATGGCATTACCTGGGAATTCGAAAAACCCATGCAAACAGGACAATTTGTTACAGGAGACTGGTGGGTGGTCGGGCCAGCTACCATTATAAAAATTACTCCTGAGCCTGGTCCCGTTTCGGTTGATCAATCGAATATTAAAATCAATCACTGGAACGACACCAGCCTGAAAACAGATACGGCTATGCGAAATGGATCGGCAATCGTGCTTAAAGCCGGATACAGGCAAAGTTATGATTCACGTGCAGGAGCTTTTGACCAGTCTGGATGCATAAAACTGCCATTGAAACTGGAGTCAAACCGATCACTGATCTCGTCGATTAGTAATTCAACCTTGCCAGTTGACAACTTCTGCAAAAAGATTCTCTGGGAGGGCGAATATAAATGTCAAACTGTAATGAAATCGGCCGCGGTATTAACTTGTTTGGATGCAACTCCTCCAAAAGATGCGTTTCGGCCTCCCTACGTAGGTACGGATAAACCTATTTTCCTCACTCGGGATATTCTCTGGGATCTTCTGCCCAAACTTCATCCGGTGGGAGATATTCCTTCCTGGGAAGAATTTGAACGATCTTTCCAAAGGCCATGGCTTGATCATTTAATGAGTTGGTCTCAACAAGAACTGGTTCCCAACGAAAATCAACCCAACTACGGGCGCGAACATGCCCGATTAGTTTCCCTCGCCAGCTTAATGCTGTGTCTTGATGTTCCCCTTGAGCAAAAGGAAATACTAACCATGGAGCTTATCCAACGCGGTATTGATTTGTATGGCATCGCTATGAATGGTGGCTATTGGAATGAAGGAGGAGGTCACTCCAGTGGCAGAAAATGGCCCATTCTGTTCGCCAGTATTATGCTCGGTAATCCGAAACTAGCCCAACTACCAAAAACGGCCGTTTTCCACGAAGATACTCAAACATACTACGGAAAAGGATGGTTTGGTCAGACGGTTTTATGGCAAATGATCACTCATCATGGCAATCGGGATCCCTATGAAGAAAAGTCTCCTGAACAGTGGGAAAAATGGGACAAGACTTCAGAGAGCTACCGCGTTTGTTGCAATGCTGTAGCCTGGACTGGAACTGCATTAGCTGCCCGTTACATGAAAGCCATCAGGCTTTGGGGACACGATGCACATTTCGATTACATAGAACGGTGGATGCGTGAAGACGATCCATACAAGGAGGCCCGGGGGAAATATCCTCGTCCGGGAATGGAAACAAATACATTCGATCCGTTTGTAACAGCTATGTGGAAAACCCACCGAAAGAATGCTCCGGAACAGGAAATGTCAGGCATTGATCAAAAATGGATTTGGCAGGGAAAACAAGGTGTTTGGATTCCCAATGTACACTGAGCATACTGAGCAGGTGACTAAGAATGTCACCTGCTCAGTATCTTTCAATGAATAATATTTTAAATAAACTAACTTGCAATGAAACAAAATCTTATCATCTGTCTGACTATTTTTAGTTTCCTTTTTCATTATTCCACATACGCCTACCAACATCCCGGGGGAATGCATACGGCCCAACAAATTAAATCGGTAAAAAAACTCATCCGGATTAAAAGCCAGCCTAGCTTTGATGCCTATCAGCAATTGATTGGCAAAGCTGATTCAGCCGCATGGCATGAACATCATGCACTGGTTGATTTTTCCGTACCTGGGTATTACATCGATCCAGCTACTCACCGCAAAAATTCATCAGGGTTCCAATCCGATTCATTCGATGCCTATGCCTGCGCACTCGCCTGGCAGTTATCGGGTGACAAAAAATATGCTGAAAGGTCGCTTGAATTTCTGATGGCCTGGGCTAACATGAATCAAAAATATTCCGAATATGACGGAGCATTGGTGATGGCTTATTCGGGAACGGCCATGATCATGGCTGGCGAACTGCTGCTTACCTATAAAAAATGGAATGCTGCTGACCGTGAAAAATACTTTTCATGGGTTAGAAATGTTTATTTGAAATCCTGTACCGAAATTAGAACCCGGAAAAACAATTGGGCCGACTGGGGACGATTTGGATCCGTACTTTGTGCCCAATTGCTCGACAATGATGCGGAAATGGCAGAGAATATCAGGCTAATCAAAAGTGACCTGTTTCACAAAATAGCTGATGATGGGCATATGCCTGAAGAGACACGCCGTGAAAAAAACGGCATTTGGTATACCTATTTCTCACTGGCGCCCATTACCGCCTCTATGTATGTCGTTTATAATTCTACCGGTGAAAACTTGTTTGCACTAAAAGAAGGAGACCGCTCTGTTCTAAAAGCATTGGATTACCTGTTTTATTTCAACCAACATCCAAATGAATGGAAATGGTACAAAGATCCAAATCTAGGATCTCCAACCAGCTGGCCGGGAAACTTGCTGGAGGCCATGGCTGGCATTTACGGGGTTCCTGAGTATGCCCGATATGTTGAAAAAAGCCGTCCGCTTTGTTATCCAAAACATCATTTTGCATGGTCATTTCCAACCTTAATGCCGGCAAAACTTAACTTTACCAAATAATCCTCTGCCATGAAACGATTCCTGCTTTTGCTGATCTTTGTTTCTTTGATTACTCAGACCATTCAGGCCCAAAACGATCCTGCACGTGATGTAAGGATGAACGGATGGCGGGAAGATCGTTTGGGGATGTTTACTCATTAAAACTTCTGCGCTATGAAAATAATTAAACTTATACTTTTCTTATGCTTTGCCATCTCTTCAATAACGCTTCAGGCAAAAGAAAAAGAACAATTACTTCAGCTTTGGTATAACCGCCCCGCAAGCGTTTGGGAAGAAGCTCTACCTTTAGGCAATGGTACCACAGGTGCAATGGTTTTTGGTGGCATTAATCGGGAGCAATATGCCTTAAACGATCATACACTATGGTCTGGGTATCCTAATGCGGGTAATAAGCCCTTAGGCCCTCAGATTTTACCAAAAGTAAGGGAGGCGATATTTGTCGGTGACTATGAAAAAGCTGCATTGCTCTGGAAAGGTATGCATGGCCCGTATTCACAAAGATACCTTACCATGGGAAACCTCAAGCTGCAGTTTAATTTTGCCGACACTGTGGTCGAAAATTACGTTCGTAAGCTCGATCTTAACAGTGCAACCTCTACAGTGATGTTCAAAAAGGATAAGGTTGATTATAAACGCGAATCGTTTACCAGCTTTCCTGATCAGGTGATGGTAGTAAAACTTTCTGCTTCCCACAAAGGGAAAATTTCGTTTGATGCTCTACTGTCCTCTCAGCTTCAATACACTGTTCAGGTTATCTCTCCAGGATATTTAGTGCTTAAAGGAAAAGCGCCCAAACATGTAGCTCACCGCCCGGAAGAGAAGCAGCAAATTGTTTACGATGGGCCCGGGGGAGAAGGGATGACTTTTGAAATTCATCTAAAGGTGATTGCCAGGGGTGGTAAACTTGTCTCAACAGAGAATTCTGTAGGTGTAAAAGATGCTGATGAAGTGGTACTGCTTATGACTGAAGCTACCAGTTTTAATGGGTTCAATAAGTCGCCAGTATTGGAAGGAAAAAACCCTTCAGAATTGGCAATCCGTAAAATGAAGGCTGCATTGGCTTTGTCATATACTGACTTATTGAATCGCCATTTGAATGATTATAAAAACTTATTTGATCGGGTGACTCTGGATCTTGGGATGGGACAAAAAAATATCCCTACTGATGAGCGTATGTTACTGTATAATAAAGGGGAAATCGACAATGGATTGGTGTCCCTGTATTTTCAATATGGGCGCTACCTGATGATTTCAGCTTCCAGGCCAGGCACGCCTCCTTCAAACTTACAAGGGATATGGAACCGACATGTGCAGCCTCCATGGGGAAGCAATTACACGGTCAATATCAATACCCAGATGAATTACTGGCCTGCTGAGGTGACGAACTTGTCGGAATGCCACGAGCCTTTATTTAATTTCATGGAAGAATTAGCCATTAATGGAGCTGTAACAGCCAAAACCAACTATGGGATACAATCGGGTTGGGTGGTACACCACAACTCGGATATATGGGCTAAAACGTCTCCTGCGGGAGGCGAAGACTGGGACCCTCGCGGAGCTCCCAAATGGTCGGCCTGGCCAATGGGCGGGGCCTGGTTTTGCCGCCATTTATGGGAACATTACCAATATACAGGCGATCGTGTTTTCCTGGAAAAGAAAGCCTGGCCCTTAATGAAAGGTGCCGCTGAATTTTTGTTGTCATGGTTAGTTGAAGATAAAAATGGATTGCTGGTTACCAATCCTGCTACTTCTCCTGAAAATGTTTTCAAAGTGGATGGTAAGACTTACGAAATCTCTATGGGAAGCACCATGGATATGTCAATTACCCGCGAATTGTTTTCCAATTGCTTGCAGGCAGCGCGCGAATTGAATACTGATAAAGAGTTTGCTGCAAGAATCGAACAGGCCCTACCTCGTCTATACCCCTTTCATATCGGTCAGTATGGCCAAATTCAGGAATGGTTCAATGATGTGGATGATCCGAAAGATACACACCGGCACATTTCACACCTTTTTAGTCTTTACCCCGGTAACCAAATTACTCCGGATTATACTCCTGAACTTGCAAAAGCGGCCAAACAAACATTGTTACACCGAGGTGATGAAAGTACAGGCTGGTCAATGGCTTGGAAAGTAAACTGGTGGGCCCGCCTGAAAGATGGTAACCATGCCCTGAAAATATTGAAAGATGGTCTCAAATATATTGGCTCCAAGACGGAAGTAATGGGCGGCGGGGGATCGTATGCCAATTTGTTTTGTGCGCATCCGCCATTTCAGATTGATGGTAATTTTGGCGGAACTGCTGGCATTGCCGAAATGCTCATGCAAAGCCACGAAGGATATATTCATCTGCTTCCGGCTCTTCCAACTGAATGGCCAACAGGTGAAATCAAAGGATTGGTAGCACGGGGAGGTTTTGTGATCGACCTGAGATGGGACAAGGGTATACTTACTGAAGCCATCATCTTTTCTAAATTAGGTGGAAACTGCCGGATAAAAACCGACAGAGAACTGGCTTGCAGGGATGTAAAACTTGAAGAAGCTTCTACCAAAAATAGAAACCCTTTGCAAGTGCAACCTGATGGAGTAGAATTCAGAAATAATTCGAAAACCACACCGGTAGATCTGACTTTGCCAAAAGGGAGAATTTTAGAATTTCAAACAGTTGCAGGGAAAACCTATCACTTGAAATGATCGTGAACATGCCTAATAGGTCATTCCTTTTATTTGCCTGCATCCTGAGCTTTTCACTGGTGAGCTTTTCGCTCAACCCCGGATGAGAACAGGTGGTTTCGGATATCCGGGAATCGGCTGTTGAAACTCCTGATCAGTTTGACTTGATATTGGTACTGTAACTTGAAAAATGATGACTAACTTATAATCTGATAAAGATGAAATTTGAAAAGATCTTGCAACGATTAAAAATAACACCCGTCTACTTGATTTTGACTCTTGTGTTTTGGGCTTCTGCTCATACGCAGGCTTCGACATATCGGGTAAAATCAGTAATCGAGTACCTTGATGCCGAGGATAAAGCTTCACCCGGAGATACTATTTTATGGGAAACGGGTACTTTTCAGGACATGAACTGGGTCATCAGTAAAGATGGTCTGGTCATAAAAGCGGAACAGCCCGGGACCAGTATTTTTAGAGGAAGCAGCAAGGTGGAAATCAAAGCCAGCAAGATTACTTTCAGCGGGTTTCAGTTTATCGACGGGAAAGCCAAGGATGATGTATGTAAAATTTCAGGGAGTCAGAATATTATTGAACAGCTCAACTTTTCAAACTATCACTCCAACTATTACCTGAATGTAACTGCAACAGCGCATCACAACACTGTCAGGTATTGCAATTTCGAAAAGAAACCTGAGGATAAACAAACTTCAGTGGTGCAAATTCAGGTAGACGAAAAGCAACCCGGATACAATCTTGTTTCTCATTGCTCATTCAAAAACCACACAGCACCACCCAATGCAGGGGGCGATTACGGCATTGAAGCTCTCCGTATTGGCTATAGTTACCAGTCCAGGTTTATCAGTCGGACGATTGTGGAATACTGCTATTTTTATCGATGCAACGGCGATGGGGAGATCATCTCGTCGAAAGCTCGGGAAAACGTATTTCGCTACAATACTTTCAGTGACAATGGAGAATCACACTTTACGCTTCGTCATGGAAAAGATAACGTGCTTTACGGTAATTTTTTCCTGAGAGGTGCCGGACTTCGCATAAAGGAAGGTCAAAATCAAATGGTTTATAATAACTATTTCAATACGGGTAATCAGTGGGCTATCAAGCTTGAAAATTACAAAGCCGATCCTTTGAAAAGCATCGTGATAGCTCACAATACTTTTGCTGAATCAGGTTCTATTCTTTTGGGTGGAAAAGGTGATTTCCAACCCACCGAAGTGCTGTTGGCTAGCAATCTTTTCTATAAGCCTACTGCATCCCTTATTGATGATTCAACTGGTCTGGAATCCTTCTCCTCAAATGCTGTTCAGGATTCACAAAGCCAGATTCCTAAAGGCTTTTATGTATCAAATGTCAAAATTCTGATGAACCCGGAAGGATTCTATCAGCCTGAAGATCGAATGTCTAAAAGCAAGGTTAACTCTAAACTACAAATTCTGGATATACCTACACTGAATGATGATCCGCAAATTACAAGGGACATAGCCGGGAATAAACGCCCTGAAAAAGAAAAATCTGCCGGAAGCTTCGATCCAGGGAAGAAATCAATTCAAATGAAGCCTTATGCCACTGCTGAAAATACAGGCCCTGAATATTTGCAAAGAAAGGACAATTTAGCAAAACAGGTTATTGAAAATATCCGGGAAGAAACTATTGAGAAAGCAAACCAATTGATAAAGGAAAAACCGGTGACTGTGACGGCATCTTCATGCATACGCAGTGCGGGTAAAAAAAATGATTTCTATTCGGAAGGTGACTATTGGTGGCCCGATCCGGCTAATCCTACCGGGCCATACATTCAGAAAGATGGACAAACCAATCCGGATAATTTTGTTGCTCATCGACTGGCTATGATCCGTCTGAGCGAAATTGCCGCCACGCATACATCTGCCTGGATTCTAAGCGGAGATCAAAAGTATGCAAATCAGGTATTAATTCATCTCAATGCCTGGTTTGTCGATCCGGCTACCAGAATGAATCCAAACATGCTTTATGCCCAGGCCATCTGGGGTCGATTTACGGGTCGAGGAATCGGACTAATTGATGCCTATCATCTCGTGGAAGTGATTCGTTCTGTAAAAATGCTGGAAGAAAAAGGTGGATTATCAACCGATCAGTTAAAACCTGTCAAAGCATGGTTTGGAGACTTCTTAACCTGGATGACTACCCACTCCTATGGCATAGATGAAATGAATGCCAGGAATAACCATGGAACCTGTTGGGTTGTTACTGCCGCTGCAATGGCAGATCTAACCCAAAATAAGGAAGTAAGGGAACTTTGCATCGATCGGTTTAAAACCGTTTTCCTTCCCTCTCAAATGTCCGAAGATGGTAGCTTCCCCTTGGAATTAAAGCGAACCAAGCCTTATGGGTATTCGCTTTTTAATATGGATGCCATGTGCAACCTGGCCGAGATTCTTTCTACACCGGATGATAACTTGTGGGAATTTCAAACCCCCGATGGTAAATCCCTTAAGAAAGGAATGGAATATATTTATCCATACATAACCGATAAATCGAAATGGCCATTTGCCAAGGATATTTATATCTGGGATGAATGGCCCGCTCGTCAGTCATCGTTGCTTTTTGCCGGATTAGCTTATGAAAAAGAAGAATATATTCACACTTTTTTAAGTCTGCCTGCTACCTTTACTCATCCTGAAGTGATTCGGAATGTACCGGTACGTCACCCAATCATCTGGCTGACAAAAATAAACTAAACTATAAAACCAACTTCATGAATAAATTACTTTATTTAATCGGATGTCTTCTTTTAGCAAGCCAACTGTTTGCTCAAAATCCGCATATCCTGGTGAACTCTTCAGACAAGCAGGTTGTCTTGAAAAAGATCGAACAGCAGCCTTGGGCCAAGTCCATTTACAACGATATGCAAAAGGGAATTATGCCGTATGCTGATCGTCATCAAACGGATCCCCAATGGATTTTAAGCCGTTATCTGATGAATCGTGTTCCGGGTAAGCGCTACACAACTGTTTATTCTAATGAATCAGGTCAGCGACTGATTAAATGGAGCGGTGATGCTCCTGTGCCTACGGTCAGGGTAAATACTTATCTGAGAACGCCTATAACAGAAAAAGGCACTTCTTATCGAAAACCTACCATTGAAGAACTCATTCCGAATGATACGGCCAGGTTGATGAATTTGTTCAACCCGGAAACCGGACAAAAAGAATGGACTGATCCGCAGGCCTATATTACCAGTATCAACGGAGAAATCAACCAGCTGTCCCTGGATGCCGCGATTCTTTTCTGGCTGACGGGTGAAGAGAAATATGCCAAATTCGCTGCTGACATTCTGGATCAGTGGGCTCGTGGGGCTTACTACCAGGAACCCATTGTTGGACCTTGCCGAACAGGCTTTCTGGATATGCAAACCCTGGGCGACCAGAATTACCGGCCCATCATACTTGCGTACGATTTTGTAAAACCTTTTATGAAGCAAAAAGGCTATGAGTTGAAATGGTACGAACCGGTATTCGAGAAATTTGCCTCCACACTTGCGTTCCGTGGTTTTTGGAACAGCAACTGGTATGCTGCCGAAAGTTCGACCATGGTTTTTGCTGCTTTAAGC
>JACMKG010000461.1 GCA_014380255.1 Prolixibacteraceae bacterium
TTAAATGTTCAATTTAACGAGATCGATATCAACTGGTTGAATAATTTTGTGGCAGGGAACCTTCGGCTTAAAGGAAAGCTTAACGGAAGCCTGTCTGTTTTCGATATATACCAAAAGGCACTGTTCCTATCCGATTTACATGTGGAAGGATTTGGCTTACTAGGTCAACCGATTGGAAATGCAATAGTCCAGAGTTACTGGGATCCGGGAGCCAAGGAAATCAATGCCGCTTTGTTTGTTGATTCAGATAAGAAAAAGGCCCTGGTAGCCAACGGAACCTACAATCCTGCCAAAGACAGTTTGTCAGTCGATACCGAATTTGATCATTTCTCTCTGTTGATCCTGCAGCCCCTTTTAGGGAGTAATTTTTCGAACATACACGGTGATGCCACCGGCAAGGTTCGTGTTTACGGGCACCTGAATGCTCTTCAGCATGATGGGGCTTTGCATGTAAACAATGGAGGATTGATGCTTTCTGAATTGCAGGTAAATTACCATGTGAGTGATTCTGTAAAGTTTGCAGGTAATAAGATCATTTTCCCACAAATGAGGGTTTCTGATGATTATGGCAATTCAGGAATCTTTAACGGGACCATTCAGCACAAGAGCTTTTCGAAGATGGTGTACGACCTGTCTGTAAAGAGTAACAGGCTCATGGCAATCAATACCACTTCAGCTATCAATGAACAATTTTATGGCAAGCTGTATGGAAGTGGTTTGGTAAACATTACCGGCAAAGGAGCCAATGTATTGATTGATGGGGTTGCCCGTACAGAAAAAGGCACCGAAATGAATATTTATCTCGAATACACCGATGAAGCCAAAGAATATGATTTCCTCACCTTTGTAAAGCATGGATTCCAGCCTTTGTCATTGCAGAAGGTTGTTCCAAAAAGCAAGTCAAACCTGGTGATGAAGTTCAATGTGGAAGTGACTCCAGAGGCTAAGGCGCAACTGATATACAACTCGAAAATAGGGGATGTTATTCGTGGTCAGGGATCAGGCAATATCCAGATAAACATTGACAGTAATTCCGATATCAGCCTCTATGGCGAGTATACCGTTGAACAGGGAGATTACCTGTTTACTCTTCAGAATCTGATTAACAAGAAATTTGAAATTCAGCAAGGTGGTACTATTCAGTGGAACGGCGATCCGTTTAATGCAACCATTGACCTGGATGCTATATACAAACTGAAGGCATCACTCAATGATCTTTTTGAGTATATCGATGACGGTAAAACTGATTTTACACAAAGAATCCCTATATTGTGTAAAATCGATCTGACAAAGAATTTAACGAATCCTGATATCAAATTTGATATAGAATTGCCTTTCTCAGAAGATGGGACCAAGGAAGTCCTAAGCCAGTTTATTGATTCAGAAGAAGACATGAATAAGCAGATGCTATCGCTTCTGGTGCTTGGTAAGTTCTACACTTCAGGATCAAACAGTAATCTGGCAGGATCAACAGCTACTACAGCCAGTGAATTGCTTTCCAATCAGTTTAGTAACTGGCTCTCACAGATCAGCAATGATTTTGATATTGGTGTTAATTATCGCCCGGGCGATGAAATTACGAACGATGAGGTAGAACTTGCTCTTAGTACTCAAATGTTTAACAATAGGGTAACTATCAATGGGAACATTGCAAATAATGCGTCTCAAAAGATGAACACCAATAATAACGGAGTGGTTGGTGATGCCGATATTATTGTGAAACTTACCAGGACCGGCAAACTTCAGTTGAAAGCATACAATCACGCCAATAATAACATCATCTATGAAACTTCACCTTACAAGCAGGGGGTCGGGGTATCATATCGTGAAGACTTTAATGATTTCAATGAGTTCTGGCAAAAGGTGAAGAATATTTTCAAACAAAAGACTGACAAGGTTAAGATCAAAGAGTAATTAACCTATTATTAGGTTTAAATAGTATCTTTAAGGCAA
>JACMKG010000086.1 GCA_014380255.1 Prolixibacteraceae bacterium
CACCTGCATGCCAGCCTAATCATGATCGTTACCAACTTCGCTTTCATTGGTTTTGCCTGCGGTTTTGTTGATGAACTGGGAAATAACCTGATGTTCCTTCTCATCCTTACCTTAGGTTTTTCATTGCCGTATATTCCGGTGTGGGTCAATAAGGTAAATGATCGCAAAAAGCAGGAAAACGAACACTCAATTAAGGTAATTCGGTTAAGACGAGAATCTTCCGTTAACCCATCCAAGGTGGCTGACAACGGGAAACAGTAACGCGCGGAAAGGAAAAAGAGACAAAGTGCCTGAGTGCCTGAGTGCTACCAACCATCTAACCATCCAACATTTACCATTCGACATCCAAGCCACGGATTAAAATCCGTGGCTACAATATGCCCCGTTCCTACGGAACTTGCGTACCCTCGTTTCTCGGCCATCAGCCCATTCGAAGCGTGCATAGACATTAGGCTCGGTAGATATTGTAGCGCCGGATTTTAATCCGGCGTTGGATCCAACCATACATGTATCCATTCAACCATCCAACATCCAACATTCAACATTTCCCATCCCCTTCATCGCCGAATTGTCTCATTGTTTCATGGTCTCATTTTTTTCCCCTTTCGTGGTAACGCTGCTCATTGCCCCCTGCCCACTGTGACTTATCACTGCTCCCTTCATTTTTATGAATAATATCTTGGTCCTACCTGCAGATAAATTCACTGAGGATCTTTATATTTATACATAAAAAACCAAATTCATGCAAATCAAGAAAGCACTCATCACTGCAGCAGGGCCAGATCAGCGTAAGTTGGCTATGCAAACCCTGGTCGATCGGGACGGTAACCGCAAAACTGTCCTTGAGATTTTGATTGAAGAGGCCCGGCAGGCAGGGATTGAAGAAATAGCTGTTGTGATCCACCAGGGTGATCTGGATGTATACAACCATCTGGGGGTGAACGACCGACAAGTTCGTTTCATTGAGCAGGACAAGCCCCTGGGTTACGGGTATGCCGTTGGCTGCGGTGCTTCGTTTGTGGGCAATGATTATTTTCTGCACCTGGTAGGCGATCATCTTTACGTTAACCGCAGCGACATGCCCTGTGCCAGGCATTTGGTTGACGTTGCCCGGCAGAATAACTGCTCCGTATCGGCCGTAACTCCCACCCGCGAAAACCTTATTCCCCACTACGGAACGGTAGGAGGCAAAAGGATACACGCCACCACCGACCTTTACCTGATTGACAAGGTGATTGAAAAGCCCACCCCTACCCTAGCCGAGCAAAAGCTGATAGTGCCGGGCTTACGCGCAGGCCATTACCTGTGTTTCTTCGGCATGCATGTGCTTTCACCCATGATCATGGAAATACTGGGTAGGAAGATTGCAAACCTGAACGGTCACAAACTAGGGCTCAGTGAAGCGTTGAACGAATTGGCTTCCCGGGAGCAGTATTTGGCACTGGAGAAAAATGACTGGCGCTTTGATACCGGCTCACGCTACGGACTGCTGAAGGCTCAGCTGGCCCTGGCCTTAAGTGGGAACGACCGCGACCAGCTCATGTCCGAGTTGCTGGAATTGTTTGTGATGAAGAATATCAATTCAGTTGGCCGGTGAAAAGATGACGAGGATTAGTACGAATTACGCGGATTAGGTATCAATCTTCATTTTAGACCAAAAAAATCAATAACCCATAAACAACTAAATCCATGGAATTAAACGAAATTACTCATGAAATCATCGATGCAGCATTTAAAATACATTCAAAACTTGGACCCGGTCTTTTAGAATCAGCCTATAAAGCCTGTCTGGTTTATGAACTTCGAGAAAAAGGGTTCTATGTAGAAGTTGAAAAGCCGTTGCCATTAATTTATAAGGAAATAAAACTTGATTGTGGTTATAGAATAGATATATGTGTTGAAAATAAGGTAATTATTGAATTAAAAACAGTTGAAGCATTTACAGATGTACATTCGGCTCAGGTACTGACTTATTTGAAGTTATCAGACAATAAAGTTGGGTTGTTGATTAATTTTTATACCAAGAGCCTCAAAGATGGTATCAAGAGACTGATAATATAAAAGTTATACAATAAAAAAGTTACACAGAGTTTCTCAGAGTTTAAAAAGGTGTCTCACAGGAA
>JACMKG010000462.1 GCA_014380255.1 Prolixibacteraceae bacterium
ATGATGGGGCCTCCATCCAGCTCGCTGGTCACATAATGGCTGGTAGCACCTATAATTTTCACTCCGCGTTCGTGAGCGGCATGGTAAGGTTTCGCTCCTGCAAAGGCGGGTAAAAAGGAATGATGAATGTTGATAATCCTGTTCGGATATTGAGTAACAAACTCAGGCGACAGTACCTGCATATAACGTGCCAGTACGATAAAATCAATCTGATGTTCTTTCAATAGTTCAATTTCTTTGGCTTCCTGCTCTGCTTTATTGGCTGCATTTACCGGAACATATTGAAATTCGATATCAAATCGTTTGGCTACAGGTTCCAGGTCCATGTGATTGCTGATAATTAAAGGAATATCAATATCCCATTCACCGGCCGTATAGCGTGAAAGCATTTCGAAAAGACAATGAGGCATCTTTGAAACAAAAATAGCCATCCGGGGAATTTGCTTTGAGAAGTGAAGCGAATAGTTCATCTGAAGCTTATCGGCAATCAGGGTAAAGAAGTATTCATCTATTTTATCCTCAGGAATTGAAAAGCCACCAAGTTCCCACTCCACACGCATGTAAAAAATCTTCTCAATCCGATCAACATACTGATCCAGGTAAATGATATTACCATTGTTCTTATTTAAAAATTCAGTGACTGTTGCCAATATTCCCTGCCTATCGGGACAGTGGATGAGCAGAATTGCTGTATTCTTTTTCTCCCTAAGTGGCTTGATACTCTTCATAGGTTTATAGTGTTCCTTTAGTTGTTGGCAATTCAAAATTAAATACATCCTTTCGGATAGCCATTTTTATGGCGCGTGCCAAGGCTTTAAAAATACCTTCTATCTTATGATGCTCATTGGTTCCCTCAGCCTGAATATTTATATTAGCCAGGGCAGTATCTGAAAATGACTTAAAGAAATGGAAAAACATTTCAGTAGGCATATCCCCCACTTTCTCCCTTTGAAAATCAGCTTTCCATACAATCCATGGCCGCCCTCCAAAGTCGATGGCTACCTGTGCCAGGCAATCATCCATGGGTAAACAATAGCCATAACGTTCAACACCTCGTTTATCGCCCAGGGCAATTTTAAAAGCCTCTCCCAAGGCGAGCCCTGTATCTTCAATGGTATGATGTTCATCCACATTAAGATCCCCATCCACCTGCACCGTCAGGTTTACCCCCGAGTGGCGGGCAATCTGGTCAAGCATGTGATCGAAAAACCCTAAACCAGTATGAATGTCTCCCTTGCCTGTGCCATCCAGGTTAAGTTCAATGCTTATCTTAGTTTCTTTGGTATCACGTTTCACCACTGCCATTCGTTCAGGGGCAGCAACCCGGGCATAGATCTCATCCCAGTCTGTTGTGATTAAAACGCAGTATTCAGCTAATCCTTTTTGCTGAAGCTCTTCTTTTAATGAGCCATCATTGATTAGGATACCTTTTGCGCCAAGGTTTTTGGCCAGTTGAATATCTGTCAGACGATCACCAATGACAAAACTATTAGTCAGGTCATAAGTACCATCCATATATTTGCCCATCATGCCTGTTCCAGGCTTTCGGGTTGGAAGATTATCTTTCGGAAAGCTTCGGTCGATCAGAATATCATGAAAAATAACTCCTTCATTTTCAAAGGCCTTGAGCATTTTGTCGTGCGTGGGCCAGAATGTCTCTTCTGGATAACTGGAAGTTCCCAATCCATCCTGATTAGTAACCATTACCAGTTCGTAATCAAGGTTCCTGGCAATAAAATGCATATTACGGAAAACCTTTGGAAGGAACTCTAATTTCTCGAGTGAATCAATCTGCTCATCGGCAGGTTCAACTATAAGTGTGCCGTCACGGTCAATAAATAATGCTTTCTTCATCATCGTTTTAATCTTCTTTTAAGAGCAAAAAAAGAAATGAAAAATAACAAATAAGAAATAACAAATGTAAAACGACAGCATCGGTCCGGCTTACTTAGTTATTGATGTGTTTTATTTATTATTTCTATTATTTTTTGCTGTATCAATACTTTTTAGAAAAATGGCTATCAGTTCGTTATTTTCTTGTATGATTAAATTCAATCTTGTTGGTTTCAACATGGGCTTTTTATAGATAATTTTTAAGCAAATACGACTTTCTTTCAATTCCTTTAAAATAATCTTCAATTTATGGATGAAGTCATTTGTGAATTCCGCTCCTTGTGCCTCACCATAATTTAAAGCTGGAGCTGAACTACATCTGGTCAATTGGTTGCCGATATGATTACCAAGTTTTGTATTAGGCAAAGATTCAACAATTTCATCAACTCTTAAAGTAAAATCAATTAATCGATCTTCTAAATCAAATTGTCTTTCTTCCATGTTTTTTTATTAAATATCGCATAAAAAACTGAAATAAAACATGTAGAACAATCGCTACAGAGCAGCCTTACTTTGTTATTTGTTATTTTATGTTTGTTATTTGTTATTTATTTTTCCTATGCCAACTCTTTGAGCGCTTTTCTCAGTTTCTTGTTTTCTTTTGGAGAACCGATTGTTATTCTCAGGCAATCATCACATAGAGTAATCTTTGACCGGTCGCGCACAATGATCTTCTGCTCGGTAAGATAGTGATAAATCCCTCTTGCATCGTGCATTTTCACCAATATAAAATTGGCATCCGAAGGGTAGACAATCTGCACAAAAGGCATTTTAAACAGTTTG
>JACMKG010000087.1 GCA_014380255.1 Prolixibacteraceae bacterium
ACCGAGTCCCTGGTTGAAAACCGGTTGGTTGAATAAACCAAATACAGCCTGGAAAAGTCAAGCTCGTTATCACTGTCAATGACAGCGTTAAAATCAACCGGAGTTAATGCCGTTTCCAGGTCTTTCAGGGGATTGTGCCTGATTGAAATACTTTTCCAGCCCATTTCATACATGATGGCCAGGGCATCAGGACCCGGATTATGAATAGCCTCGCCTGTGCCCGTAAAGGGAGTCATCAGCGAATTGGTCGTGCCGGCCGGGTAAGTGGCATCATCGAGATGGTAAATGCTTGATCCTTCATCCCAGGTAACGGGTGCATACAGCCGGGGCAACCGGTTCTGCGTTAGTCGGGTATAAAAATTAAGCCATCCCGAGGTATATCCCTGGTTCAAAGCCACCGAAGGATTGGGGAACAGGGTTTTATTGACCAGATTCTGCCCGTTTTTATTGATGATATGCTGATCAAATATGGCCGGCAGGTTATCCGTTCCGTAGCCATAGCCCCCTTTGCCTTCTTCGGAAAATGCGATGCCCGTAAAACCAAGCCCATGGGTGAGTTCATGCAGTACCACCGACACAAAATCATATTGCGTGGAGGGCGTCCTTCCATCAGTACCTAAGTACCAGTTGGCAAAATCCTTATTGAAATCGGCTATCAGCTCAAACTGATCGGCTGAATTTACCTCCTGACCTGTCATCTTTTCAACCAAGGCGATGGGATAATAGGTATCCCACTTTTGGGTGGCATCAAAATTCTTGTAAAAACCGGCCGGTCCGCAGCTACCGAGCACCCCTTTTTCCAGGCTTTTCCAGTTGGCTTTGATCCGGATGGGAAGAGGCGAGTAAACCAAATTCTTCCAAATATCAACCGCAAACTGGAAGGCCCGCTGGGCTTCAGCAGAAAAACCGACATAGGTCACCTCAATGGTCGCCGCCCGCATGGAACCTGACTTCAGCCGCTGGAAATATTCAGGGGGCAGGCCCACGTAGCCCGAATGGATTTCATCGGAAGCGTAACAGATCGGGTAAGGGATTTCTATTTTTTCCTTTTTCCATTTATTCTGACCAAAACCTACTATAGTAAACCATGTAACAAATCCTAAAGTCAATAATAATCTCATTTTCACATCATTTAAATCCGGTCCATCCTAATCGTTCCCTTATGTGACCATATCCTACAAAAAAAAGATCCACAGCGTTGTGATCGACAGCCCTTCCATCTGCGGACAAATCAAAAGTAGAAGAAATATTCACAATTTTTTAATCTATATTTGCCCACATTACTATCCTATTAACAAATCAACTATGAAGTTTCCTTTTATTCTTCTAATTTTTTTTACTTCCATCTTATCAGCCCTGGCCGATAAACCGGTAAAAATATTTGATGAGTTACTCCGTCCTCAGTTCCATTTTTCCCCTGAAAAGAACTGGATGAATGATCCCAACGGTCTTGTTTATTACAAAGGAGAGTATCACCTTTTTTATCAACATAACCCTTTTGGCAACGAATGGGGCTTCATGCACTGGGGCCATGCCGTAAGCACCGACCTGGTACATTGGCAACAGCTACCCATTGCCTTATATCCTGACAACGAATCAAAAGACAAAGAAGTATGTACGGCCTATTCAGGTTGTGGTCTGGTGGATCAAAACAATGTTACCGGCCTGCAAAAAGGAGAAGAAAAAACCATTCTTTTGTTTTATACCAGCCAGAAATGCGGTCAGCGCCTGGCCTACAGCAACGATAAAGGACGTACGTGGCTCAAATACGATAAGAATCCACTGATTGCATTCGATGAAAACGATGATGCACGTGACCCAAAGGTCATCTGGCACGAGCCAAGCAAACAGTATGTGATGGTTTTATACCGCAAACAGAACAACGACGACAAGCAAAAAGGAATTTCTTTTTATACGTCTAAAAACCTTTTGGACTGGCAGTTTAAAAACCATATCCCTGGATTTTTTGAATGCCCAGACCTTGTTCAGTTGTCAGTTGACAGAAGGCCGGATGACAAAAAATGGGTTCTCTTCGATGGAGATGGCAGTTACCTGATCGGACAATTTAACGGTGAGAAGTTTACTCCCGAATCGGGCAAAATGCCCAGTGATTATGGAAAAAACTACTATGCCACCCAGACCTGGAGCAACCTGCCTGAATCAGACCCAAGAACCATCCAGATTGCCTGGATGAGAGGAGGAGAATATCCCGATATGCCCTTCAACGGCCAAATGACCTTCCCTTGCGAGTTATCGCTTAAAAAATACATGGAAGGAATCAAGCTGGTGCGCAAGCCCATCAAGGAAATTGAACTGCTGCACATGAAAGGGGAAGTATGGGAAAACAAAAACCTGATTCCCGGTATTGACAAAAACTTGCTGCATAACATCAAGGGTGATTGCTTTCATATCATCGGCAGCTTTAAAATCAAATCTGCTGACAACTTTGGCCTGATGGTCCGCCTGGACAAGGAAAAAAACGGTGCTGAAATCATGTACAACGTAAAAACACGTACCCTTTCCTGCATGGGTAAATCAGCAGTGGTTGAACCTGTTGACGGCATAATTAAACTTGAAATACTAATGGACCGCTCTTCACTTGAACTGTTTGCCAACGATGGCAAGGTGGCGCTCAGCTCCAATTTTATTGCCAATAAAAAAGGGGATGCCGTTTACCTCTTCAACAATGGCGGAGAGTTGCTGGTGGAAAAACTGGAAATCTATCCCATGAAATCCATCTGGAATACCAAGAACTGATTAAACATAAATACATAATTCTAATATGCCTTTCATTCCCACAAGTGAAAGGCATATTTTTTGATCCCTTTCCGCACACCTTACCAAAGGAATGCTCCATTTGATAAACAGCTGCTTTTTTTAACCCTTCTGCTTACCTTCCATTTTAATAACGCATACCTCCCTATTTTGGAACTTGTGTATAGCTTGTGTATCTATTGCGTATTGCTTGTGTATGTATTTTATAGACAAGCAACACACAAGCTATTTATAAATGATTCAGAATCTATTTATAAATTCCCTGGAAACAAAGACAGGATAAGGACCTTAACACTTTTGAAATCAATTATCTAAGACATCATTGATCTCTTAAACATAAAGGAATGAGTTGTTTTGTAAAACCCAGGAACCGGATAGTTCAACCGTTGGATTACTTCACAGGAAATTTGATTGGATCCGTTTATGTTGAACTTACGTTGTTTAATAAGAAATAACCCCGGTTGCCATTTAAAAAGAGCTTGTATATGAATAAGAATGAGTGAATAGCAAGAATGGGCAGCTAGCTACTTGCCCCAGGCATCCGGGGCCAGTAGCCAGTAGCCAGATACTAATAGCCACTAACCCTCCACCTGAATTAATGAGTCTGCTTTTATTTATCCGTTAAACATGATTTTCATTCTTTATTTATTTTCAGAATGAGCGTAACTTGCACCTGTTTTAAATCTTTGAAAACGATGAAAGCAATTGTAAAAAGCAAACCTGAAAAAGGTCTCTGGATGGTGGATGTTCCCATGCCCACGGTAGGCCATAATGATGTACTAATAAAAATCAGTAAGTCTGCTGTTTGCGGTACCGACCTTCACATCTATAAATGGGACGAATGGGCTCAGAATACCATCAAAACTCCCCTGGTAATCGGCCATGAATACATGGGCACGGTAGTGGAAAAAGGTTCGGAAGTAAGCGGGGTTTTTATTGGTGAGCGGGTAACCGTGGAAGGGCATATTGCCTGCGGATACTGCCGTAACTGCCGCCGGGGCCGTCAGCATATCTGCGACCACACCGTAGGAATCGGAGTAAACCGTGATGGAGGTTTTGCAGAATATGTGTCGGTTCCTGCTTCCAACGTGCTGAAAGTGGATGACCGCATTTCCGATGA
>JACMKG010000088.1 GCA_014380255.1 Prolixibacteraceae bacterium
ACAGTGCCAACATTGCCGTACGCTCGGGCGAAAGCCTGTTGCTGTGGGATGAGTCCAAAGGAAGATTCTCCAACTCCGAAAAGGCCAACCAGTATGTGGTGCCTCAGTACCGCAAGCCCTGGGCACTGCCGAAAGTGTAAGGGCAAGGGGCAAGGAGCATGGGGCATGGAGAACGAAGAAGGGAAGCCGGAAAACGGGAAAAACATGCGATGGTTGAATGGTTAATAATGTTACGATTGTTACTGTTGTTAAAAGGGTTGACGCCATTGATCGAAGCGATAAATAGTAAATAGTACCCGCCTGCCTGGAAAGACCTGCAATGGCGGGCAGGAATCGTCTAATTGTAAATCTAAATCATGAATACCAACAGACGTCAATTCATTAGCACTTTAGGGTTGTCGACCATCGGTGTATCGGCCGGAGTGCCTGCATGGGCCATGGGTCAAAAAGCCGATCGTCTGGAAAAGATAGGCTTCATTTCCGGCATCGTGGATAACTTCATCAAGGAAGACTGGAAAGGCACCTTGGAGAAGTTGGCCAGGCAGGGCTACGCCGAGATGGAAAGCGGTAAGTATTTTGGCAATTCCCTTTCAGAGTTCAAGGCCGTGTGTCGCGATCTGGGCATCAATCCCTTTGCAGGAGGCTCTTCCATGGCCGGGATGCTCAAAGATACCGACAAGCAGATTGCCGAGGCTATTGAAATGGGTAAGGAATACTGGGTATGCTACTGGCCCTGGCAATCGGACGCAAAGAACTTTACGGCCGACGAGGCCAAGCAGGCAGCCGACAACCTGAACAAGCTGGGGCAGGCCTGTAAAAAGGCAGGCATCAAGTTCTGCTGGCACAACCATAACATGGAGTTCGACCAAAAGACCCCGGAAGGCCTTCCCTTTGATATCATCATGAAGAATACCGACCCGCAGACCGTTAAGACCGAGCTTGACATCTATTGGGTTCGCAAAGGTGGAGGTGATCCGGTGGAAGCGCTCCGTAAATATAAGGGCAGGTATGAAATCCTGCATGTGAAAGACATGGATGCCACGGCCGAAAAGTCGTTTGCCTGCCCGGGCTCCGGTATCATTGATTTTAGGCCTGTATTCCGCGAGGCATGGGATCAGGGCGTACGCCACTACATCGTTGAGAGAGACGGGGAGAAGAATGGGATAGAATGTTTAAAGTCGAGCGCTGGGTATTTAAAGAATTTGAGGTTTTAGGTCAAGCATGATATCGAACCATCTGTCAGTTACAGGCAGGTTGCAACATCAGCTGATAATGCCATAATATTAAAAAAGGGATTTTATCTATTTTCAAAAGATGGAATCCCTTTTATCTTTCTTTAAAACCTGGCATGAAATCCCATTTGGTGAAATCTTCTATTATAAGAAGTATTGGTAATGATGGCGTCAGGAAATACCGAATGATGCAGATACTTCATTTCAGTTGAAATAATAGTTGATATTTTAACCATCCCTACTTGTTTTTGGTAAACTAATTAGTTAACTTTGTGGATGTATCGGAGGATAATTGCCTATAAAGATTATTTTGTGAAGTTTTACAAGTCTCAGGATAGTAAAACGCAGGAAAAGATTGAGTATGTGCTTGATTTGGTAAGATTTGAAAAACAGGTACCTGTAAAGTTTTTTAAATATCTTGAGAATACGGATGGAATTTATGAAGTTCGGGTCATCACGACCTTCAAGAGTCTTCGGATTCTATGTTTTTTTGACAAGGGTGATCTGGTTGTATTAATAAACGGCTTTATCAAAAAAACACAAAAGACACCCAGACAAGAAATTAAACTGGCAGAATCTCTGAAAGCTGAATATTTGATTGAGAAATATGGAGGAAAATAACATGAAAAACATAACTGATTTTGAAGACTTGTTAAAAGAGAAATACGGAGAGAAAGGAAGCCCGGCAAGGGATAAATTTGATGCAGATTCTCTCGCCTTTCGTTTGGGGGTCATGCTAAAGGAAGCAAGACAGGAAGCAAAAATCACTCAGGCGGAATTAGCTGAGCGCACCGGTACAAAGAAAAGTTATATCTCAAGGATAGAAAACGGTCAGAGTGATATCCAGATGTCAACATTCTATAAACTGATTGAAATTGGACTGGGAAAACATCTGAACATTTCAATAGGATAAAAGGACATGCTGCATTCCCAGGTGGAGAGTCAGGCTTTTAAAAAATCAAGATTCTAAGTTAAATTTCAATATTCATCTTAAGGAGTCAAAGAGATATTATTAAATCCTTTCTTAACTTTTATACCGATTGGAGAAGTGTAATAGTCCAATTTTCGTATCCTCGATTGTCCTAACACTTCTATCCATCGGCATTATACCGAAAATGCCGATGGATTAATTTATAAATCCAATTGGTATTATTAATGCCACCAAAGCATACAAACACTCAAGTGCATCAAAGAAAGCCTGACAGGAAGGCATTTGATGTATGTTGGGGGCCGGATGTTTTGGTGGCATTCTTTTAACTGTGTTTGAATAGAGAGATAATAATTTTAAATAGTACCTTTGATAGTATCATATGATGCTATCAGCAAATGAAACCGCCCTACGATATAACCAACAGAATTCTGAGTCTTGTATCTTCTATATCAGAGAAAATAGGGGAAGTTAAATCAGCGCGTTTGATTAAACCTCCTACTGAACTTCGAAAAAGAAACAGGATTAAGACCATTCAATCGTCTCTTGAAATTGAAGGTAATACTTTAACCATTGAACAGATTACTGACCTGATCAACCGTAAAAGGGTATTGGCCCCTCAGAAGGATATTCTGGAGGTCAAGAATGCCATTAAAGTTTATTCTGAACTGAATAAACTGAAGGTATATGAAATTGACTCATTGTGTAAAGCCCATTCCATTTTAATGAAGGGATTGATTGATCATCCGGGGCAATTAAGAAGGACTTCTGTTGGAATTGTTAAAGGAGAAGACCTTGCACACATGGCTCCTCCGGGTGATTTTGTATTTCCTTTAATAAAAGATTTGTTTGATTATCTAAAATACGATGATGATTTATTAATCATTAAATGCTGTGTCTTTCATTATGAATTTGAGTTTATACATCCCTTTTTGGATGGTAATGGCAGGATGGGTAGGCTTTGGCAAACATTGATTTTAAAAGAATACTCGCCAGTATTTGAATTTTTGCCCATTGAATCATTGATCAAGGAGCGTCAACAGGATTATTATCATGTTTTGGGAAAGTCTGATCAGCAGGGGAGCTCAACCAGCTTTATTGAATTCATGCTGGATATTATCAATACGGCTCTTGAAGATTTGCTCAATACCCAGAATTTGACATTAACGGGAGTGGATCGAATAAACTTATTTCGCGATATAGGAGGATCAGATTTATTTACAAGGCAAGATTATTTAAGGCATAATAAAGATATTTCATCAGCTACGGCAAGCAGGGATTTAAAGGAAGCAGTGGATAAGGGATTGATTGATAAAGCCGGAGATAAGAGGCTGACGAAGTATAAATTCAAGAACTAAAAACAAATTTCTTTTCCTTGCATGCCTTTCATAATTTTCCTATAATTGTAGCTTTGACACTTAACCTAACCAACCTATGAAGCGCATTAAATTTTCTGTCTTTTTCTTTCTGCTGCTTTTTACGCTGCAGAATGCCACAGCCCAGCAAAAGCCTTTTCTGGAGAACCTGTACCATTACATTGAAAACCCCCAGATGATAGGCCTTAACCAGCAGGAAGGCCATGCCACGCTTCTGCCTTATGCCACT
>JACMKG010000463.1 GCA_014380255.1 Prolixibacteraceae bacterium
ATCCATAAAGTTAAATATCTGTCCAGAAATTTTAATCTCTTTTGTGATGGCATAATTGTTTTTTTATTCGACAATTCGACAATTAGTTAATTCGACTATACGGCAATGGGTTTATTGTTGAATTGCCGAATTGTTCCATTGTCAAATTGCCACATTGTTTAATTCTTTTGTTTACACGTGCCTATTATTTTTGAAATGATCTTCTTAATTGGTTCTAAGTCAGTAAGCAGAAGCGTTGAGTCCGGTAAATTCTTTGAATGTTTACAAAGCAATAACCAATATTCAGTTTCCTCTATTTCTTTTGCAGAAATCTTGAATTTATGAATGAAATCAGCTTTGCTCTCGGCATTTTGAGCTTCTCTCGCATTTGCGCCAATGGATGTACCGGATCTAAAAAGCTGATTAGACAAGGCAAATTTTCTTTTACCATCCAGTTCATCACAAAGATCTATCACCTTTAAAGCGAATTCAAATGTTAGATTGATAATCACATTTTCCTTAAATTCATTATTCATGACAAGCATTATTAAAGGTTTATAATTGATTTATTTGTTTTCTCAATTGCTGATACTCTCATTATCATCTCCCCTAATTATTCAATTGTCACATTGTTTAATTGTCCAATTCTCACATCGCCAAATTTCCCCATCATTTCATTGTCACATTGTCTAATTGTCACATTATCTAATGTTCTTCTGGTAAAAGTTCCAGAAACCTTCCCTGATTTCATCTCTTACCCTGATAAATTCGCTCCAGATGAATTCATCGCTTCCAACAGCATGTGATGGGTCATCGAAGCCAATGTGCAAACGGTGTTTCACTTTACCGAAAAAAGCAGGACAGTTTTCATTGGCGCCCCCGCAAACGGTAATCACGTAATCCCATTCCTGATCCAGGTACTTGTCCACCTGATCAGAGGTGTGATGAGTGATATCGATGCCTATCTCTTTCATGGCCGCTACTGCTTTTTGATTCAGTTTCCCGGAAGCTTCCGTTCCGGCAGAACAAACTGTTAGATCTTTATCAAACGACTGTAAAAAGCCGTGTGCCATCTGGCTGCGGCAACTGTTTCCGGTGCAAAGAATTAATATTTTCATAGTTGTGTGTTTTTTTTAATTAGTTACTGAGTACCTAAGTACCTGAGTGCCTGAGTATGGAATGCTTTGCTATTTTTTTTACTAAGGAACTAAGGCACTCAGGTACTTTCGTACTCATTTTAAAATCCAGTTAAACAAATATCCCAGCAAAATGATGAACACGGTGATGGTTCCAGAGAAAATGCCAATCAGCTTCCACGTCATCACCTTTTTCAAAAGCGTAGCCTCGGGAAGCGAGAGCCCCACCACCGCCATCATAAAGGCAATGGCCGTACCCAGCGGGACCCCTTTGGCCACAAAGACCTGGATCACCGGTACGATACCCGCGGCATTGCCATACATCGGAACCCCTGCAATAACGGCCAAAGGCACGGCATACCACTTGTCGGCCGACAAATAGCCGGTAAAGAAATTCTCGGGTACATAGCCGTGCATGGCCGCCCCGATGCCTATACCGATGATCACAAACAGCAAAACACTTTTTACAATTCCCCATCCCTCACGGATGATTACGGGCAAGCGTTCCATAAAGGGCGTTTGGTCTTTTTCCCACTGCCCGGTTTCTTTCTCTGATTGCTGCTGAATCTCTTTTACCCAGTCCGAGAGGTAACGTTCCAGTTTAAAGCGGCCAAGGATCCATCCACCCACTGTTCCCAACAGAATACCACTGATAGCATAAATAAGGGTGGCCTTGAGCCCGAAAAGGCCCAAAAACATGGCAACTGCCACTTCATTGACCAACGGCGAGGTGATCAGAAAGGCAAAGGTTACCCCCAGCGGAATTCCTCCTTTTACAAAACCGATGAACAGGGGAATGGATGAACAGGAGCAGAATGGAGTAAGAGCCCCGAACAACGAGGCAAAGAAGTACTGAAACCCGTACATCTTTTTGGTCGTTAAGTAAATGCGGATCCTGTCGATGGGAAAATATGCATTGATTACCCCCATCAGGGAGCTGATCAGAAACAACAGGATCAGGATCTTCAGCGTGTCATAGATGAAGAAGTTGATCGCTGTTCCCATGTGAGAATCAGCGCTTAGCACCATCCAGCGGTAAGTGATCATATCCGCCAGGGGCTGCAGAAAATAATACAGCGCCACCAAAGCCGGCAGTACCAGTGCCACAGAGGCTGTAAACCGTATTTGTATGTTCCGTTCCATGTGTATCAATTAAACGTTGTTCGCCGAAAGACGAACTTAGATTTCAAATTCTGTACCTGTTTAAATCCTTTAACCTATTAGTAATCCTATTGTTATAGTTGCACAGTGTTTCACAGAGACCCACAGTGTTTCACAGGGTCTTGGTACTCAACAGCCATTATCTGTGTAACACTGTGCTAAACTCTGTGAGCCTCTGTGTTACAAAATGGAATATCAATGGTAGATGTCCTATATATGGCAATCAACTTTTTTAAAAGAACATCCTTATGATATAATAAATCCCAACCAGAATGAACAGAACGGCTACCACCCTCCTGAACCACTTTTCGAAATGCCTGATGCGGTTGTAAACCCCTCCGATCGAACTGATGGAGAAGGCCAGCACCCATGCAAAGAGAATCACCGGGATGCCTGTAGCAATGGCAAAGACCAGGGGCAGGTAAAGGCCTGAAGCACTGGCAACGGTCATGGGAACCAGCATGCCGAAATACAATACCCCGCTGTAAGGACAGAAAGCCAGAGCAAAGACCATCCCCAGAAAGATGGCATCCAAGGTGCCCCACCGGGTTTTGTTTTCCATCCTGGAAGTAAGGCTGCTCATGCCGGGGAATTTTATCTTCAACACATCGAGCATAAACAAACCGATAATGATGAGCAGCGGACCGATGATCTTTTCACCATAGAGCTGGAAAAAGCCTGAGAACTTAAACTGATCGGCCCCCAGGTAAATAATCAGGGCAATAGCCGTATAAGATATCGCACGCCCCAAGGTATACAGCAGTCCATTGATGAAAACACGGTTACGGTTTTCAAGGTCCTTGCTTATAAAGCCTACGGCCGTGATGTTGGTAGCCAGCGGGCAGGGACTGATGGCAGTCATCAACCCGAGTACCATCGCCGAAAGCCATGGAAGCGTGCTGTTTTCCAGCAGATTGGTTAAGAATTCCATGCCTTGCAGAGGTTAAAGTGCATCCACCTTTTCCTTGATAATCTCTTTGAACTTCTTGGGGTTGGTGCGGGCATACATAAACCCTTCATTGGTAAGGTTTACCTTTTTACTGCCCTTGACCACCAAAAGGGTCTGCCCAGACACCTCAAGCTTTTTGGCTATCGGCTTGGTGGCCTTATCTTCCAGATCCAGTGACTTAAACACAACCTGGTTACCGTACAGGCTCTGTAAATCAGCTTTGGCCTCTTCTTCCACCGCACGGCAGGTCACACAGCGCGCTGTATTGTGAAAATAGTAGGCTTCAATCATCGGGGCAGCTGAAGCCGCGGTTTCCTTTTTAGCCGTCTGGGCGCTGACTGTGAAACTGCCCATTATGCAGAAAAGGGCGAAACTTAAGAATATAAGCTTATTCATGTCGTTTATTTACCGGGTTAATACCTGTTTAATTTCATCAGCCGAAGGAACCCTGCCTTTGATTTCCACCTTTTCATTTACCACCAGGGCAGGGGTGGTCATCACCCCGTATTTCATGATCTGGTAAATGTCCTCAACCTTGGTCACGGTTGCATCGAGGCCGTTTTGTTCCACAACCTCACGGGTAAGCTTTTCAAGGCTCTTGCACTTGGGGCAACCGGTACCTAAGATTTTAATTTCCATAGTTATATATAGTTTCAAGTTTCAAGTTTCAAGTTCCAAGGACTGAAGGACTGAGGGACTGAGGGACTGAAGGGTTGAGGGACTGTTTATCCGCTAAGGCGGAAAGGACTAACCATCCAACCATCCAACCATCTAACCATCCAACCCTTCAAGCATTTACGATTAGACAATTGACAATTTACTATTTATGCTCTGAACCACGACCTTTCAAACCTTTCAAACCTTTCAAACTTTTTTCCAACCATTCCAACCTTTTCCAACCATCCAACCTTACTTACATTCCTCTATCGTTTCCTTCTGTTCAATCTGCATGAATTGCAGAAACAGCTGCCTTGCCTCGTTCCAGTTCTTTCGGTTCAGGCAGTATTTAATCCTGGGAGCCTCAATCTCACCCTGAATCAAACCGGCATCCTTCAGCTCTTTCAGATGCTGTGAAAGGGTGGATTTAACAATGGGGAGCACCTCCGACAAATCGCCTGAGTAGCAGCACGACTGTTTGGAGAGCAACTCCAACACGTACATGCGGATGGGATGACCCATGGCCTTGGCATAACGGGCCATCTTTAGGTGTTCTTCATTTATGATTTCCATTGTCTTCATTCGTAGTTCGTGAAATTACGAACAAAGTTCTGCTCTTTTTTTCATTCCACCAAATGTTCTGCTGTTTTTTTTAGGAAATAAGATTCCATGCCGCCGGATGATGGCTTTATTCGATTATCATTTTATATCGGAAGGGATTAGAAGGGTTCATTTAATCACCCTGTTCATTCCTATTGATCTACAGAAAACGGTCTATTCTTCATTTTTCGAACATCTCTTGTTTTAAATGAAACAAAGATTATCCAATTCATATTCCGCATATCTCAAATCCAAAAGCTACTTATGGATACTAAAAAGGCCCCCTGAACCTCAGGAAGCCTTCCAATTTTAAGAATCATGAAAATAAAGACAATATTCAATTGGGATGGGCAGTACTGGCAATACTGTCCATTTCAACTGATTGATCCGTTCATTGGCTGGGTTGTTATACCTTCTGCGTCCGGGTGCTGATGCCAAAGGGCCAGTACATGGGGCAGAAGCTGACAAAACTGGTAAGGATCAACAGTCCGGAAACCACCAGCAATACGATGGCCAGCGTGCCCGAAATGACATTGGTCAGATAAAGTGCGATGATCACCACAGCTGCCAGTATACGGATCACCTTGTCGGTAGTACCCACGTTCTTTTTCATATTTTTGAATTTTACTGGATTAATACTTTTTCATTTCCAATGTACCATATTTTCTGATATTCAACATCTTCCCCTCACGCATGGACTGTTCATCAAAAAGAAGCCGAGCATGCCGCCCCACAAGGTGCTCATCACCGGACTGGAAGTGATGGCACATTGCCCGGAGTTACATCCTATAAAATGATAATACAGGTAACCGGCCAAAGCGCCAACAATGACTGAAAGAAAAGGTCTCCAGAAACGCCACGAGGCAAACAGTTGCCTGGCCTGGCTATTTCGTGTTTCATTGTTGATATCCATATGTCTTAACTTTTGGCGATTTTCCGGTTCAACCCCTGCCACGACCCCCCGTTGTATACCTCGGCAATCCCTTTGGACTGAAGGATACTTTTAGCCGTTGCACTTCTCATGCCAGAGGCACAACAGGTGATAATCGGCTTCTTTTTAGCTTTTAACCGATCAGCATGCTGAGCAATACTGTCAACCGGAATATTGACCGAGCCATTGATATGTCCTTGTGAAAACTCTCCACCAGAGCGTACATCCACTATGATGGCTCCTAGTTCCATTAACTGGGTATAGTCTGTTGAACGGATACCCATGAATTTTTTAATTGCTCCCAGCATAACTTATTTCTAATTGATTTGATTATACATCTACTAACCACTGATTACTTTTCGTTTCAACTATCTAAGGACAAAATTACAGGTTCCCTTTGCTTAAACTATGTTTTCAGCCCTGAAGTTCACCCATTTCCCAATTGAAATACAACAACTTTTTTGTTGA